>NZ_JAAQWU010000023.1:0-96895 GCF_012985695.1 Pseudomonas sp. WS 5027
GAAGCAGCCCCAAAACCAGGCAACGAGCAATGCCTGACACACCTCATTGTTCTTGAATGGGGCTGCTTCGCAGCCCAGCGCGGGGCAAGCCCGCTCGCCACAAGAAGCCCCACTCACCACAATAAGTCCCACTCGCCACAACAGCCCCGATCGCCACAGGTTAATGGGAAGTGCCTTCGGCAAACTCAATCTTGTTACCCACGTTGTACTTGCCCGATGGCTTGTTCATGGGCAGGCGCTTGACCTCCTGCAACGTCTGGCTGTCGTACACGATCAACGCACCTTCGCGATCCCAGATGCTCAGCAGCAGATAGCGTCCATCCCGAGTGAACTCCACGTGCGCCGCGGTCTTGCCCGGCATCGGCCGCAGGGTGTGGGCGATTTCCAGGGTCTGTTTGTCGATCAAGTGGATCGCGTCATTGTCCGGGCCAAAAAACACATCACTCCATACATAGCGTGAGTTGGCGTGGCTGCGCATAAAGAACCCCGGCCCGAGGGTGGGGATCTGTTTGATCAGTTTCCAGGTCTTGAGGTCCAGCACCGAAATCTGCCCCTTGCTGATATTCGGCGTGGCAAACACCCATTGTCCGTTGCGTTGCCAATAAGTCCCCGAGCCCAAGTGCGGCATGCCCGCCAGTGCGATGTCGGTCACTACCTGCCCGGTATCCAGGTCAATTACTTGCCCGCCGCCGGCCTTGCGTGAGGTGGCGAGCAGTTGACGGTAGTCGGGGGAAAAGGAAAAGTCATCGAGCACGTCCTGGGCCTGAATGCGCCGGGGCTCGAAGTCCGGTTTGGCCGCCCCATAGGACAACTCCCAGACTTCATTCACATCCTTGAGGGCAACCACAAAACTGTTGCGCGGCGGGGCGGTGTACACCGCGCTGACCCGCGAGCCGGTAGGCAGAGTCTTGACCAGTGACAGGTCACGCGCATCCAGCACCACCAGGTTGCCGGGCAGGTAATTGCCCACCAGCACCCAGCGGCCATCCTTGCTCACCGCGAGGTTGCGGGTATTGAGGCCGGCGCGGATCTCGGCGATCAGCTTGAGGTTGTGCAGGTCATAGAGGCTGATCCAGCCGTCGCGCGAAGCAAAGTACACAAAGCGTCCGTCCGGGGAGAACTTAGGCCCGCCGTGTACGGCAAAGTGCGAGGCAAAACGGTCGAGCACTTCAAAGCGATCACCGTCGAGAATGTCGATGTGATGATCGCCCGACTCCACCACCACAAACAGGTTCAGCGGATCGGCGTGATGCTGCGGCGTGCTGGGCAGTTGACTGAGGTCGGCCAATTGGCGGTGGCTGCTGCGCACATCCTGCTCGCTCCAGGTCGCGGGCGTGGCCGGCGGCTGTTGCAGGAAACTCACCAGGCCGTCGATCTGCTGCGTCGTCAGCAGCGGGGCGAATGCCGCCATCTGGCTGGCCGGGCGGCCTTGCTCGATCACCTGGCGAATTTCGACCGGCTTGATCCGTCCCAGGCTCTCGGGCAACAACGCCGGGCCGCTGCTGCCGACCCGGTTCAGGCCATGGCAGCTTTGGCAATGTTGCTGGTAATCGGCGGCGGCATCGGTTGCGCCGTGGGCGGCGCTGGCCCAGAGCAGCGGCACCAGCCACAGGCGTTTCATACCGCCACCTCGGACGCTGCGCGGTGTGCGGGCGCCAGGCTGGCGGGGTAGTGCAGGGCCGCATCGGCAAACAGGTCGACCACATGCCCGATCACCGTCAAGGTCGGCACTCCGGGCTCGCACATCAAGGCCAGGGTTGGCAGCAGGCGCAGGGTGCCGCGATGCACCTGCTGGTCGGCGCGGGCGCCGTTGCAGATCAACGCAGCGGGCGTGTCGGCGGGCAGTCCGGCATCGATCAGGCGTTCGGCGATCATCGCCAGGTTCGACAGGCCCATGTAGAACACCAGGGTCTGGGTGCTGTCGGCGAGGCTATCCCAGGGCAGCTTCAATTCGCCGTCGCGCTGCAAATGCCCGGTGACGAAGCGGCACGAATTGACCAAGTCACGGTGGGTCAGTGGGATGCCCGCATAGGCGCTGCAACCGGAGGCCGCCGTGATGCCTGGCACCACCTGGCACGACACGCCTTGCGCCAGCAGGTACTCCAGTTCTTCGGCACCGCGGCCAAACACGAACGGGTCGCCACCCTTGAGCCGCACCACCCGCTGCCCCTGCAGGGCCAGTTCGGCCAGCAGTTCGTTGATCTGCGACTGGGGCAGGCTGTGATAACCGCTGGCCTTGCCCACATAGTGCCGGGCACAGGTCAGCGGGATCAGGGTCAGCAGTTCGGCGCTGATCAGGCGGTCGAACACCACGGCATCGGCCTGCATCAGCAGACTCCAGGCGCGCAGGGTCAACAGGCGCGGGTCGCCGGGACCGGCGCCGACCAGGGCGACTTCGCCGGGGGGGAAGGGGCTGTGCAACACGGGGGGTAACGCGTGGGATGAGTGCATGAGACTTCCTTGGTTCATCATCAGGTTGCCGGCCCCGGTTGTTTCACCAGGTAGCCGGCCAGTGGTTCAGCGTGCCGAGCAAGGAATCAAGGTGGGCGGCGTGCGGGCGATTTCAGCGTCACTGAGGTAGCAACCGGGGTCCGGGCCCCAGAGGTCGCCGCCAGCCCAGGCGCGGGTGCGCGTGTTGCCATTGCAGATGGCCAGCCAGCGGCAGTCGGTGCAACGGCCACCGATCTCGCGGGGGTATTGGCGCAGGCGCAACAGCAGCGGGTCGGGGCGCTCCAGCCAGATCTCGCGAAACGAGGTGTGGCGCACATTGCCCACCGAGTGTTGCCACCAGTAAGTGTCCGGGTGCACTTCGCCGGTGTTGTCGATATTGGCGATGCCACTGCCCGACGCATTGCCGCCCCAGGCATGCAGCAGGTGTTCGAGTTGCGGGTAGTGTTCCGGCAGGTGCTGGTGCACCCATTGCAGCAACAGCACGGCGTCGGCGTCGTTGTTACCGCTGACAAAGTCGCTGGCCACGCCATTCTGGATGTCGTCCCAGGCTTGCTGGAAAAGCAACAGCATGGCGTCGCGACTCATCTGCTGGTGGGCGTCCAGTTGCCGACTGCGTTTGCCGCGCCCGCTGTAGTTGAGGTGCGAGAGGTAGAACTTCTGCACATCGTATTCACGCATCAAGGCCAGCAGTTGTGGGAGCTGCGCGTGATTTTCCTGGGTCAGGGTAGTGCGCAGGCCGACGCGAATCCCCGCCTGGCGGCACAGGTTGATGGCGTGCATCGAGCGCTCGAAACTGCCCTCGCACTGGCGGAAGGCATCGTGGGTGGCCTTCAAGCCATCAATGCTGATGCCCACATAGTCAAAGCGTGCAGCGGCAATCTGTTGGATATTGCCTTCATCGATCAGCGTGCCGTTGCTCGACAGCGCCACGAAAAAGCCCTTGGTGCGGGCATAGGCGCTGAGCTGGAACAGGTCTTCGCGCAGCAGTGGCTCGCCGCCCGAGAGAATCAACACCTTGACCCCGGCCTCGTGCAGATCATCGATCACCTTCAACGCCGCCTCGGTGTCCAGTTCATCACGAAACACACTGTCGGCGCTGGTGGCATAGCAATGCTTGCAGGTCAGGTTGCAACGGCGCAGCAGGTTCCAGATCACCACCGGTGCGCGCTGGCTGCCCGGTTTGGCGCTGCGCGGTGGTGGGCATTGGCCGGCCAGGGTGCGCAGGTAATGACTGATCCTAAGCATAAGAGGTTCCTTGTTGTAGGAGCGAGCGTGCTCGCGAAAAACGCCCCGGCGACACGTTCATTCAGGATGACCGCGTTATCGTTCACGACCTTCGCTGGCAAGCCAGCTCCTACAGGAGCGAGTAGAGGCCAGGCGCAGGCCGGTTTTTTTCAGGATGCGACTGCTCACCAGCATCTCGTCCGCCCGGCTGGCATCGCCCAGCAGAAAGCGCAGGTGTTCACGGTAGCTGTCGATTTCCTCACGGCTGCGCCCATGCACCATGGCGAACAGGTTGTAGGGCCAGTCGGCGCGCCGAGGCCTGCGATAACAGTGGCTGACAAAGGGTTGGGCGCCGATCAGTTCGCCCAGGCGCGGCATCTGTTCATCGCACACATCCCACACGGTCATGCCGTTGTGGCGGTAGCCCAGGCGATAGTGATTGGGCACGGCGGCGATCCGGCGGATGGCGCCTTCCGCCTGCAGGCGCTTGAGCAGGTCGAGGGTGGATTCGACGCTGATGCCCAGTTGCTCGGCGAGCCAGGTCCAGGGGTCTTCAATCAGGGGCAGGCCGGCTTCGGTCAAATGGATCAAGCGTTGGGCCAGGGTTTCGTCAAACCGGGAAGTACAGACCGACATGGTAGGTTTGCTCCTTGGGCAGGTTAAGCACCTCAAGCCCGGTGACGGTGTGGATATGGGCCAAGGTCTGGTCGAGGTCGTCGCAGGTAGGGCAGGCCAGCACAAACCACATGTTCCAGGGATGCTCGCGCCGGTAGTTGTGGGCCACTTGCGGCAGGTCGTTGAGTTGCGCCGCCACCTGTTCAAAGTGTGATTCGGGCACCGCCAGGGCGGCGAGGGTGAACGCGCCGCCCAGGCGCTCGATATCGAACATTGGCCCGAAGCGCGTCAGTACGCCGTCTTCGAGCAACAAGTGCAGGCGGTCGAGCAACTCGTCGGGCGTGCTGTGCAGCTCTGCCGCCACGGCCTGCCATGGATGCCGCACCAGGGGCAGGCCCCGTTGCAGGCGGTTGATCAACTGCCGGTCGAGTTCATCCATGGGCCCATACCTGTGACGGTGGCGGTGCAAAACGCCCGCCGCATTGTTTGAACATGCGCGTGCTGAACAGCAGGTGGTGGGGCAGGTCGCCGAGCATGTGCTGGTCCAGCAGTGCCTGGATCTGCGCCTGCACCGCTGCGCGCTCACGGCCGTGGACCATGCAAAACAGGTTGTAGCGCCAGTGCGGCAAGCGTCGTGGCCGCTGGTAACACAGGGTGATGCCTGGTGCGCGGCCCAGGCGCTGGCCGACTTCGTCGATCAGCGCATCGGGCACGTCGAGCACCAGCATCGCATTGGCCGCAAAGCCCAGGGCGCGATGGTTGAGCACCAGGCCGACGCGGCGGAACAGGCCCTGGTCCTGCCATTGCTGCATCTGCTTCAACACCTGCGAATGATGGGCGCCGATCTGCTCGGCGAGGTCTTCATAGGGCCGCGAAACGCGCGGCAGCCCACGCTCCAGGCACTGGCGCAGGTCGAGCAATTGTTCATGGTTCAGCGGGGCGATCACGGGTGGCCTCCCAGGGCAAAACCCAGGTCGATGCGGTAGGAAGTGAGCATTGGCAGGTCCAGGGGGACCAGGCCGGTGTCCTTTTCCAGCTCCTCCAGAACCTGTTCCAGATGGCGGCGATTGGGCCCGGTCAGCACAAACCACAGGTTGTAGTGATGTTCGCGGGCGTAGTTGTGATTGACCTCCGGGTAGCGGCTGATGCGTGCCGCCACCTGCTCCAGGCGCTCGGCGGGCACCGCCAGGGCGGCGAGGGTACTGGCGCCGGCGCGGCTGTGATCGAATACCGGCCCGACCCGCGACAGCGCGCCCGCCAGTTCCAGGCGTTGCAGGCAGGCCATCAACTCTTTTTCGCTGCAGCCCAGGGTGCCGGCCATCTCCAGGTAAGGCTCGGCGCACAGCGGCATGCCGTGTTGATAACGGTCGATCAGGCGTGCGGTCAGTTCATCCAGTTCCATCTCAATACCCCATTTTTTGCGCGCGGCTGCTGAAGAAGATGCCGCTGGGGCTGTCAGCCGGCAGGGTCTTGAGCAAGGTCAAACGATAAGGATCCCAGACCTGCACCTGCTGGCCGTCGCGAACCGACAACCACAGCTGCTCACCGCGCCCGGTGAATTCCATGTGCAACACCCCGGGGCCGGGGCGCAGGTCCGCGACCACCTGATGGGTTTCTGTGTCGAGTACCTGCACCCGGTCGTTGTCCGGGTAGGCGAAGTTGACCCACAACTGGCGCCCGTCGGGGCGCGCGGTGACAAAAATCGGCTGGCCGGCCACGGCGATGGCCGCGGTCTGTTGCCAGGTGCGGGCGTCCATCACCAGTACTTGGTGGCGACCCACGGCGGGCACGAAGGCCTGGTTGTCGGCCACGGCCCAGCCTTCCAGGTGCGGCATCTTGTACACCGGCAGTTTTTCCTGGCCGCGACCGTAGTCGGCGAGCACGCGCTTGACCCCACGCTCCGGGTGCCACAGGTCGAGCTGGGCCATGCCGTCTTCGCCAAACAACCCGGCCATGTAGTAACGGCCATCGGCTGTGATCAACGCGTCATAGGGCTGGCGGCCAATACCGCTGAAGCGGGTGATGGCCGGGGTGTTGCCCTGGCTGAAATCGGCGCTCCAGATCTCATCGGTGTCGAACAGGCTGAACACAAAGCGCTGCCCTGGCGCATCCACCAGGCCCACCACCCGCGAGCGCTTGCCATCGGCCAGGGGCGTGGCGGGGATATCGGCCACCTGCTTGAGGGTTTGCGCGTCGAATACCTTGACCCCACCCGGCTGATAGTTGGAGACCGCAATCAGGCGCCCGTCCTGGCTGATCGCACCGCCGATGCTGTTGCCGCCCTGGATCAGGCGGTGGTCGATACGCTGGGTCAGCAGGTCGACTTTGGTCAACCCGCCGTCGCGACCAAACAGATAGGCGTAGCGCTGGTCTCGGGAAAACACCGCCGAGGCATGGGACAGGTCGCCCAGCCCCTCGACCCGCGCCAGGCGCGCCTGGTTGCTGCTGTCGATAATCAGCAGGCTGCCGCTGGCACGTTCCACCACCAGGCCCAGGTCGCCGGTGCCGCGCAGCGGTGGTTGGGCACAGGCGGTGAGTAACAGGCCGGCAAAGCAGGCAAGCAGGGGACGGATCATGGCGCAGGGGTTCCTTGCAGGAGGCGGTCCACCAGCCAGGCAATCTCGCCGGCATTGAGCAACGGGGCCCAGCCGGGCATCGCCAGGGTAGGGCGGCCATAGGTCACGGTGGCAATCAGGGTGTCGCGGGTCTGCCCGGCCAGGGCTTGGGGCGTCAGCGCCGGGCCCAGGCCGCCGGTCAGGTGCAGGCCGTGGCAGGCGCCACAGTCCTGGATCAGCAGGTGTTCTAGCTGGACCTGGCGTGCAGGCGCCGGTGCTCCATGCACCGGCGCGGGAATGAGGAAGAGCAGCGCCATGGCCGAACCGATCATCGAGACTTGCATGGCGTGCTCCTTGTGCTTATTTCAGACTCAAGACCCATTGGGCGAGGGTCAGGGCTTCGGCATCGGTGACCTGGTTTGGCGGCATCGGAATCGGTCCCCAGTTACCCTGGGTGCCGTTCTTGATACGGCCGGCCAGGGTCTTGTCTGCGTCCTTGACCCCGGCATTTTTTGCCGCGACGTCCTTGAGCGCCGGCCCCACCATCTTGCTGTCGACGGTGTGGCAGGCGGCGCAGGGTTTGCTCTTGAACAGCGCCGCACCATCCTCGGCAAGGGCCGTGGACAGGCTCAATGCTGCGCCCAGGGCCGCAAGTGCAAGCAGGATATTTTTCATTGGGTTGCCTCTTGTTGATGAAGCTCAATAGATATCGAATTGGGTGTTGTAAACGTTGAACTTGCCGGTCGGGGTAATCAGGCGTTTGTCCCTGATCACGTTCTTGAGCTTGAGGGTCTTGTCATCGACCACCACCAGCGCCGATTCCTCTTCCTGGCCGTTCCACACCGAGAACCACACCTCATCGCCGGCCTTGTTGTATTCCGGCTGCACCACCCGCAGGGCGCCTTGCTTGATGCCAGACCACTCGGCAATCGGCAGCACGGTGTAGCCAGCGTCGAGCTTGTCGATGTTGAACACCGCCACCGACTGGCTGAGCTTGGTGTCGGGGTTGAGGGTGGTGTCGACGTAGAGGTTTCGCGAGTTGGGATGGGTCTTGATAAACAGCGAGCCACCGCCCTGGCCGTTGAGCGATGTCACCTGCTTCCAGGCGTACTGCGGGTGCTTGACCGGATCGGTACCAATCACCGAAACACCGCCGTCACCCAAGTGGCTGGTGGCCCACACCGGACCATATTGCGGGTGCACAAAGTTGGCACCACGCCCAGGGTGCGGGGTCTTGCCCACATCCACCAGGGCGGTGAGCTTGCGCTCCTTGGAGTCGATGACCGCGACCTTGTTGGAGTTGTTCGCCGCCGTCATGAAATAACGATGGGTGCTGTCCCAACCGCCGTCATGCAGGAACGGCGCGGCGTCGATGGTGGTGATGGTGAGGTTCTTGATGTCCTGGTAGTTGACCAGCATCACCTTGCCGGTTTCCTTGACGTTGACGATGAACTCCGGCCATTCGTGGGAGGCGATGATCGCCGCTACACGCGGTTCCGGGTGGTATTCCTGCTTGTCTACGGTCATGCCACGGGTGGAGACGATCTGCTTGGGCTCCAGGGTCTCGCCGTCCATGATGGTGAACTGCGGCGGCCAGTAGGAACCTGCGATCGCGTACTTGTCTTCGTAGCCCTTGAACTTGGAGGTCTCTACCGAGCGGGCCTCGATGCCCACCTTGATCTCGGCGACTTTGGTCGGCTCGGCGGGCCACAGGTCGATCATGTCGATCTTGGCGTCACGGCCGATCACCAGCAGGTAGCGACCCGAAGCGGAAATCCGCGAGATATGCACGGCGTAGCCGGTGTCGATGAGCTTGACGATTTTCTTGCTGTCGCCGTCGATCAGGGCGATTTTGCCGTCGTCACGCAGGGTGACGGAGAACAGGTTTTCCAGGTTGAGTTTGTTGAGTTGCTTCTTCGGACGGTCTTCGGGCTTGACCAGCACCTTCCAGGTCTTGAGGGTTTCGGCCATGCCCCATTCCGGTGGCGTCGGCGCGGTGTGCTGGATGAAGGTGGCCATGCTGGTGATCTGCGCCTTGGTCAGCGCATTGGAGGTGCCCCAATTCGGCATGCCGGCGGGGGAGCCATAGGTGATCAATGCCTCCAGGTACGCCTGGCCCCGGGCCTGGGTGATGTCCGGGGTCAGCGGTTTGCCGGTGGCGCCCTTGCGCAACACACCGTGGCAACCGGCGCAGCGCTCGAAGTAGATCTGCTTGGAGGCATCGAACTCGGCTTGGCTCAAGTCCGGTGCGCCGGGGCTCTTGACCATGGCGGCAGCTGGTGCGGGTGCAGCCGCGAAGGCCTGCGTTGAGAGGGCCAGGGCCAGCGCGCAGCTGAGCCTGGCCAGCGTCAGTACGAAGGGTGTTTTGTTGCGAGTCAGCATTCCATATCTCCTCAGGCAAGACCTTTGCGATCCGGTTAGAACGCAGGTTCTTAGTGCCAGCAGAGACTATGTCGCGGTGGGTGAATGACCGCTTGACGGCGATCAAGTTTGCCTTGAGTACGGCTTGCCAGGTTGTCGCAGGCCCCCGTAGCGTGGCCGTCAAACCCGTTGCCCATGCAAGGTGCGCCATGACCGAACCCTTCTACCAAGCCGTCAACAACGAACACCAGTTGTTCGAACACGCCTGGCGCCACCGCATGCCGGTGCTGATCAAGGGCCCCACTGGCTGCGGCAAGACCCGCTTCGTCCAGCACATGGCCCACCGTCTGCAACTGCCGCTGTATACCGTGGCCTGCCACGACGACCTCAGCGCGGCCGATCTGATTGGCCGCCACCTGATCGGCGCCCAAGGCACCTGGTGGCAGGACGGCCCGCTGACCCGCGCGGTGCGCGAAGGAGGCATCTGCTACCTGGACGAAGTGGTCGAGGCCCGCCAGGACACCGCCGTGGTCCTGCACCCGGTGGCCGACGACCGTCGCGAGTTGTTCCTGGAGCGCACCGGCGAAGTCCTCAAGGCGCCGCCGTCGTTCATGTTGGTGGTGTCCTATAACCCCGGTTACCAGAACCTGCTCAAGGGCATGAAGCCCAGCACGCGCCAGCGTTTTGTGGCGATGCGCTTTGGCTATCCGTCGACACTTGAAGAAGAGCGCATCGTCGCCCGCGAAGCCCAGGTCGACAGTGCCCTGGCAGCCCAGGTGGTGCGCCTGGGGCAAGCCTTGCGCCGGCTTGACCAGCATGACCTGGAGGAGGTGGCCTCTACGCGTCTGCTGATCTTCACCGCGCGCCTGATCGCCGCCGGCATGCTCCCACGCGAGGCGTGCATGGCCTGCCTGGCAGAAGCGCTGAGCGACGACCCGCAAACCGTCGCGGCCCTGATGGATGTGGTTGATGTTCACTTCAGTTGAACGGCGCTTGCCGGGCGATCTGGCGATGTGGTTCTTCATCCTCGCCGAACTCTCGGTGTTTGCAATTCTGATCCTAGCCTTTGCAGTGACCCAGACATTACGGCCCCAGGTCTTTACCGAGGGCCGCGCACAACTGGACACATCCACCGGCCTGGCAATGACCCTGAGCCTGCTGACGGCTGGCCTGCTCGCAGCGTTGGCACAGCAACAAGCACTCGCCGACCGCTCGCGGCGGGCGGCTGGGTTGTTGGTGCTGGGGTTGTTGGTGGCGCTGGTGTATGTGTGGATCAAACTCAGCGAGTACGGGCACCTGGCCGCTGCGGGGCTGGGCCTGGAGCACAGTACGTTTTTCACCCTGTATTGGATTTTGACCGGTTTTCATTTTTTGCATGTACTGCTGGGGATGGTGATCCTGGCGTGGCTGGCGTTGCGCTGCTGGCGCGGGGCTTACGGGCCGGGGCGCCAGTCTGGGCTGGAGTCCGGGGTGTTGTATTGGCATATGGTGGATTTGGTGTGGGTGGTGCTGTTTCCGTTGGTGTACGTGCTATGAGGCTGCTGGCGTACTGGGTCGCGCTGGTGCTGCTGAGTGTGGGCACCGTCATGTCCGGCGCTGCGGGCTGGTGGTGGCTGGTGGTGTTGGCAGCGGTGGCCAAGGCCTGGGTGATTGCCGATGGGTTTATGGAGCTGCGACACGCGCCTCAGGGATGGCGGGCCGCGATATTGGCCTGGCCGGTGGTGTTGGTGGTGGGGATTGTAGTGATGGGTTAAGGGCTTTGTGGTGTGGCCAATATCTTCTGCCCGAGTGAGATTCCCCGTGGACTTGCTCGCGCAGGCGCAGTGCGATCCAAAGATATATTGGCTGCCCTGCCGCCATCGCAGGCCGGCTCCTATATGGGGTCGGTGTTGCATCACGCCGGCATACCGTATTGCGGTTAGTTAGGATTTAATATGTAATTTAATATTGAGCATTAGAAAATAATCGCTTTATGGTTTCTAGTTATTTGTTTCTAAGTTTTAAATTATGAGTTGGATTTATTTGGATAGATAAATCAATTGGTCGCTATATTTCTTGTGTGAGATATTTGTTTTTCGGCAAGGCGTTTGCCGGGCAAATGTTTAGTTTATCAAGAAGGATTTAATTGCCATGAATGTAGTAAATCATTCGCAACGTACACGTTTGGCTATGTCGGACGCGTCCAGTGGCAGCAAGATAAATGAAAAGCCATCTTTCTCCAGTGATCAGGCGGCAGAACAATTAACCCGTGGTGGTTTCAAGTTTTATGATCGCAATCAAGACGGAAAAATAGAAATTTCCGTCAGGATCGACCCTAGTTACTCGGCAGGGCAGAAAGCAAGTATTCTTAATGCATTGCAGTGTTGGCAAGATGTGACCAATGTAACCTTCAAGGAAGGTACCCAAGCGGCAGACGGTTCTATAGACATCGTAAATGATCCGAATTCCTCCGGCGGTGTCACGCGCTTGCCTAATTATTACTACCCTAATGTAAAGATGACAATTGGAACAAAGTATGCGTCACATACACCAAAAGCCGGTGATGGCTTTTCATATATAGCGGCTCACGAACTTGGGCATGCCCTCGGTCTTAGACATCCGGGGGACTATAATAGTCATGATGGTGGCTACGAAAAGAACGCCGAGTATGCACAAGATACCAAAGCCCGCAGCGCAATGAGTTATTGGGCCGAGACCCATCAACCAGGTCACAGGTTCGACTGGAAACTTCCCTCAGGCCCCATGCTGGATGATATTCGCGCTGTGCAGGGGAATTATGGTAGCAACAACAACACCCGCAGTAGCGATACCGTCTACGGGTTCAACTCCAATACTGATCGACCCAGCATGAGCCTTCAGTCCGCCAATGACGCTCCCGTATTCAGCATATGGGACGGTGGCGGAAACGATACGTTGGACTTATCCGGTTTCAGTCAGTCTCAAGTCATCAACCTGAATGCCGAGTCGTTCTCTGATGTTGGAGGGCTGAAAGGCAATATTTCGATTGCCAGGGGCGTTGTTCTAGAGAATGCCATGGGTGGGCATGGCGACGACCATCTGATTGGTAATCACGTGGGCAATCGAATCAAGGGCGGCGGCGGCGCAGACAAATTACTGGGGGGTGGTGGCGCAGATGTCTTCGTGTATGACCACGCGAGTGACTCTACGCTCGAAAGGCCCGATGAACTCCTGGACTTTGAAACGGGCACCGACAAGATAGATTTAGCGGGAGTCTTGCACAAAGCCCAGCTTGCCAGTGCGACGGTGGTGGAGCGATTCTCGGGCCGTCGTGGGGAAATTGTCCTGAGTTACAACCATCAGGATGCTCAAGCAAGCTTAAGTCTGGATCTCACTGGAAACGGTAAGGCCGACGTACTCATCAAGGCCAAGGGCATCATTCGAGCCGGAGACCTATTGGTGGGCGGCCCCGACAAGCGCACTATCAAGCCTCAGCCTCAGCCTCAGCCTCAGCCTCAGCCTCAGCCACAACCCAAGCCTGAGCCGCCTAAACCCAAGCCTGTTAGTGACGATACTGTCTATGGCTTCAACTCCAATACTGGCGACTCCAATGCAAGTTTGGGTGCCCACAGTAAAGCCCCATGGTTCTCTGTGCGCGACCAGTCTGGCAATGACACGTTCGATTTTTCGGGATTCAGACATAACCAGACCATAGACCTGCGGCCAGGCACCGCCTCCAGCGTTGGCGGCCAGGCCCTCAATGTGACGATAGATAGGGATTCGATTATTGAAAATGCCATCGGCGGTTTCGGCAATGACCTCCTCATTGGCAACTCGGCGGATAACGTCCTGAAGGGCGGAGGTGGGGGGGATAGTTTATGGGGTATAGGAGGGCGCAATACGTTCGCCTACGACAACGCGAGCGATTCGACTCTCCAGAGTTCAGATCTGATCATGGACTTTGTGAGTGGCAGGGACAAAATTGACCTGCGCGCAATGGCGAAGCGTTCGAATACAACATTGCGATGGGTGGAGGCCTTTACAGGGCGTATCGGCGATACCGTCGTGAGGCTCAACAAGCAAACAGGTCGATATTTCGTTGCAGTGGATCTTACCGGTAATCGGTGCACCGATTTTCTTATAAGAAGCACGCGCCCGATCAAGCAGGCGGACATTATTGGCGTCAATCCCCAAGCAGGCGAGAAACTTAATTGAACCAGGCTGTTGGGCTTTTTGAGCCACTGTCGATGTAGAGGCAGACTGTCTGAGCATCCGGCAAACTGCTGATCGGTTAAAGAAAATGCCCTTATCGCTACTGCCACGACAACCCATGGCAGACCCGGCGCTTGCTCAATCTCAGCAGCAACATCGTTCGGGCGTGAGCTGGGCAAGCCGGTGTTGCCCGATGGGCAGTAGGTGCTCCGCCTGTCTACCCGGCAAAAAGAACATGGTGCAGCGCAGGGATATTAAATAGAATGAATCTCATTTGAGACTCACTCGCGCTGCCCAGGGTTCGCTTGCCATGACTGATGTTGTATCGCCAACGACCACCGCCGAACCCAGCCTGAGCACCTTGTACCGCGACCATCGCAGTTGGCTGGAAAGCTGGCTGCGTCGGCGTCTGGGCAATGCCTGGGATGCCGCCGACCTGAGTCAGGATACGTTCCTGCGGGTGCTGGCCAGCGCCCAGCCGGTCGCGCAATTGCAGGAACCACGAGCCTATCTGGTGACGGTGGGCAAGCGCCTGCTGGTCAACTTCCATCAGCGCCGCAGCCTGGAGCAGGCCTATCTGAATGCCCTGGCGCGCTTGCCTGAAGAGTGCGTGCCATCGCCGGAGCAGCGCTGGCTGCTTTTGGAAACCCTGCAAGCCCTGGATGAATTGCTCGACGGCCTGGCGCCGGTGGTACGCCGGGCGTTTCTCTGGAGTCAGCTCGAAGGCCTGGGCTACCGTGAGATTGCCGAGCGTCTCAAGGTCTCGGAACGTACGGTCAAGCGCTATATGGCCCAGGCCTATGAGCATTGCCTGCTGGTGGACCTGTGAGCCGTACCTCTGCGGATGTGGCGCGGGCAGCGGCGCAGTGGTTGGCGCTGCTGGAGTCGGGCACAGCCGGCGAGCGCGACTATGTGGACTTGCAGCAATGGCGCGACAGTCATCCCCAGCACGAACAGGCCTGGCAAAAAGCGCAGTTGCTGCGCCAGCGTTTTGCGCAATTGCCATCTTCCCTGGCCATGGCCAGCCTCGACCGCCCGCAAGCGGGGCGACGTGCCGTGCTCAAGCGCGCCCTGGGCGTGGCGGCGCTGGTGCCGGCGGCATGGCTGCTCAGTCGCCAGTTACCCCTCGACGTGTGGCGCGCCGACCTGCATACCGCCACCGGCGAGCGCAAACGCGTGCCGCTGGCCGATGGCAGCACCCTGCAACTGAACACGGCCAGCGCGGTGGATGTGGACCTCGCGCGGCGACGCCTGACACTGGTCGATGGGGAGATGGCGTTGAGTGTGCCTGGCGCGGCGGCGTTGACGGTACATACCCGTTATGGCCAGGTTATCGCCAGCCAGGCCGAGGTCTGTGTGCGTCAGTTGGCGCACGGGTGTCTGGTGTCGGTGCTCAAGGGCCAGGTGCACGTACAAGATGGATCTGGGCGTAGCGCCCTGGTGCACGATGGGCAACAAATACGCCTGCAGGCCTCGGGACTGGGGGCGCCGGTTCCGTTTGACGCGCTGCAATTGGGCTGGCGCGATGGAGTGCTGACGGCGCAGAACCAGGGGTTGGGCGACTTCCTGCGCGAGCTTGATCGCTATCGCCCGGGTGTCCTGCGCTGGGACCCGAGCCTGGAAGCCTTGCGCGTCACCGGCAGTTTCCGCCTGGACGACACCGACCGCATCCTCAGCCTGCTGGCCACCACCCATCGATTGCAGGTGCAGTTTCGCACGCGTTATTGGGTCACGCTGGCACCGCGCAAAACCCTGACCTGACTGCGCTTCACTGTGGGGGCGGGCTCAACATTGCCCTCTGTAGGGGCGAGCTTGTCTCCGGGCGGCGTTCCGACGAAAAACGCCAACGATAACGCGTGTTTCCTGGATGAACCCGGTGCCTGCGAGTTTTTCGCGAGCAAGCTCGCTCCTACAGGGTATTCCACAAGTTTCGGTAGACCGTGTCCCTTTTTTTCGGCTCGCCTGTCATCCAAGGCAAGTGAACGAAAACAGAGAGCCTTTTAATGCCCGTCGTCCCGCCATCGCTACTGCGCCTGAGTCTGGTCCTGAGCCTGAGTGCCAGCCCATTGTTTATTCCTGTGAGCTGGGCCGAGGACGCGGCCCGGCGCAGTTACCAGGTGCCCGCCGGCAGCCTGGGCAGCGCCTTGACCCGCTTTGCCGGGCTTGCCGGGGTCAATCTGTCGGTGGACCCGGCGCTGGTCAGCGGCCGCCAGAGCGCCGGTATCTCCGGTGAGTTTGCCGTCGAGGAAGGCTTCGCACGCCTGCTACAAGGCTCGGACCTGCAATTGCAAGCGGTGGGTGAGCGCGCCTACACCTTGATCCCCGCGCCACAGGGCGGTGTTTATCAGTTGCCAGCCACCTCGATTCTGGGGGCCGCGAACACGCCTGTCGCCCAAACCTACGCTGGTGACCAAGTGACACGCCAAGGCGCCCAGGGCCTGTTGGGCGATAACGACTTTATGGATACCCCATTCAACCTAACGTCCTACACCGCCAAAGCGGTGAAGAACCTGCAGGCGCGGACCCTCGGCGAAATGGTTGCCAGCGACCCTTCGGTGCGCATCACCAACCCCGCCGGTGGGCGTTTCGAGCAGTTTTCGGTGCGGGGTTTCAGCCTGTTCAACAGTGATGTGTCCTACGGCGGCCTCTATGGCGTGCTACCGACCTACGCCATCGACATGGAAATGGTCGAGCGCGTCGATATCCTCAAGGGCCCCGGCGCCTTGCTCGGTGGTATCGCGCCGCGGGGCAGTATCGGTGGCGGGATCAATATCGAGCCCAAGCGCGCTGCCGATGCACCGCTTACCGAGTTCACCGGCAGCTATGCCTCGGCCGGGCAGTTCGGTGGCGCGGTGGATATCGGTCGGCGGTTTGGCGACGAGCAGCAGTTTGGCGTGCGTTTCAATGGCGTGAAGCAATCCGGCGACACCGAATGGGATCACCAGGAGGTCGACCGCGAAATGACCGTGATCGGCCTCGACTATCGCAAGGAACGGGTGCGCCTGTCCCTTGACCTCGGGCGCCAGGAACGCACCGCCGACGCGCCCCAGGAGCGCGTGGAAGTCGCCAGGGGCAGCGTGATGCCCAAGGCCCGCGACATTCGCGATAACTTTGCCCAGTCCTGGACGTACTCCCATACCAAGGACACCTTTGGCGCTGTGCGTGGCGAGTTTGATCTCAGCGATTCACTAATGGTCTACGCCGCCGCCGGTGCGCGCAAAGGCAACTACGACTTTCTGCGCCATGGCGTGCAGGCGACCCAGAGCAATGGCGACTTCACGGTGGTACCGCGCAGCTTCCGCCGCGACGAAGACGTCAAGACCGTCACCGTCGGCGCACGCAGTTGGTTCGACACCGGCCCGGTGGGGCACACGCTCAATGTCAGCCTCAATCAGTTCAACATGGATTTCGACAATGCCGGCGAGCGCTATACCCCCGGCAGGAGCAACCTCTACAACCCAGTGGTGTTGCCCCGTCCAGGCCAGGCCGTGCGCTGGGACACCAGCACCCACACCGAAAACCGCTTCACCAGCCTGGCCCTGGCCGACACCCTGGCATTCTTCGATGAGCAGGTACTCTTGACCCTTGGCGCACGCCTGCAAAAAGTCCAGGTCACGTCCTGGAGCAATGGCATCAAGGATCAGCCGGAGTACGACGAACAAGCGACCTCGCCGGCCCTGGGCCTGGTGGTGAAAGTCACCGATCAACTGTCCCTGTACACCAACTACATGGAAGGCCTGAGCCAGGGCGAGACGGCACCTTCGAGCGGGGTGCGCAATGAAAACGCGATCTTCCCACCGACCAAGAGCAAGCAGGTGGAGGTTGGCGCCAAGTACGACATGGGCAGCTTTGGCATGACCGCCAGTGTGTTCCAGATCAAACAGCCGGCCTATGGCATCGACAACCAGGGCTTCTTCAAACCCAATGGCCAATTGCGCAACCAGGGTGTGGAGCTGAACGTGTTTGGCGAACCCCTGGCGGGTGTGCGCCTGCTCGGCGGGGTGATGCTGCTCGATAGCGAACAGACCAAGACCGCCCAGGGCCTGACCGACGGCAAGCGCGGCACTGGTGCGCCAGTGGCCAACGTCAACCTGGGGGCCGAATGGGACATCCCACGCCTGCAAGGCCTGACCCTGACCGCCCGCGCGATCCATACCGGCGCGCAGTACCTGGATGCGGCCAACCAGCAGAAGATCGACAACTGGGAACGCTACGACCTGGGGGCGCGCTACACCTTCAAGGTGGATGAACAAGCCGTGACCTTGCGCGCTACCGTGGAGAACGTGCTGAACACGACCTACTGGGCGTCGGCCGCGACCTCCAGCGACAGCGCGCCAGGCCTGACCCTGTCTACGCCGCGTACGTGGCTGGTGTCGGCAACAGTAGGTTTTTGACCCCACCTCTGTAGGAGCCGGCAAGCCGGCTCCTACAGGGTTTTGTATATGCCTATATGGAATAAATAAATAGTTATTTATTCCTTTTGTTGTTGGTGTGAATGGCGCATTTTGAAGGCCTGCGCATTCGTGCGGATTGACCCAACAGTGAAAGGAAAACCGACATGACCATCAAAGCGATCAACGTGCGCAACCAGTTCAAGGGCGTGATCAAGGAAATCCTGCTTGGCGAAGTGGTATCCGAGATTGACGTGCAAACCGCGTCCGGGATTGTCACCTCGGTGATCACCACGCGTTCGGTGCGTGATCTGGAGTTGAAGGTGGGCAGCGAAGTGATTGCCTTCGTCAAATCCACCGAGGTGTCCATCGCCAAGCTCTGATCAACCGCCAGGGCCGCGCCTACAGGTTTTGCAGGCTGCGTTCCAGGCGTGAAATACCTTCTTCGAGCAACGCCCGCGGGCAGCCAAAGTTCAAGCGTACGAACTGTTGGCTGTCGTCGCCAAACTCTACGCCCGCACTCAAGCCTACCTTGGCCTGCTCAAGGAAAAACCGCTGTGGGTCTTCCAGGCCCAGGGCGCTGCAATCCAGCCACGCCAGGTAGGTCCCTTGAGGAGCATGCATAACCACACCCGGCAGGCGTTTTTGCACGGCATCCAGCAGGTAGTCGCGGTTGCCTTGCAGGTACGTGACCAACGCCTCCAACCATTCCCCACATTGGCTATACGCCGCCCAAGTGGCTTCCAGGCCCAAAGGGCTGACGCTATCGACCATGCCACAGCGCGCCTTGTTGAAGCGCTCGCGAATGAGCGGATCCTGGACGATGGCAAAGCAGGTCTTCAGACCAGCGACGTTGTAGGCCTTGCTGGCCGACATCAGAGTGATGGTGCGTCGCGCGATCTCTGCACTCAACGAGGCGGTAGGGATATGCCGGCGCCCGTCGAAGCACAGCTCGGCGTGGATTTCATCGGAGACAATCAGCGCACCTGTATCCAGGCAGGCGTTGGCCACGGCCAGCAATTCCTCGCGGGCAAATACCTTGCCCAGGGGGTTGTGGGGATTGCTCAACAGCAGCGCGCCGGCACCTTTCAAGGCCTGGCGCAAGGCGGGCAGGGGGGTGAGGTATTCGCCCTGATCGTTCAGTTCAAACGGCACTTCGATCTTCGGCAGGTTCCAGTTGCCCGCCGCATGGCGCAGCGGCGCGTAGTTGGGGGTTTGCAAGACCACCGACTGGCCCGGTTGGACAAAGGCATGCAAGGCCATGTTGAAGCCCGGCTCGACACCCGGCAGGAACAGCAACTCATCGGGCTGTACCCGCCATGCGTACTTGTGCCACAGGTCGTTGATAATCGCCTCGCGCACTTCTGGGCGGGCGACGCTGTAGCCGAGCATCTGCTGGTCCAGGCGGGCGTGCAGGGCCTTGAGAATCGCCGGCGGGGCGGCGATGTCCATGTCGGCAATCCACATGGGCAAGACGTCTTCGGGGTAGCGGCTCCACTTGGTGCTGCCGGTGCCAAGGCGAGGGTAAATCGTGTCGAAATCAAAGCTCATGGGGGCGCTCGTGTCAGGAAGGCGGGCGAACAATGGCGTCGATTCTAAGTCAGCCGGCCTGATAGGTCATCAATTGCTCCTCGCACAGGATACGGATCGTGCGCCGTTGCACCTCGATCAGGCCGGCGTCTACCAGCCGATGCAGAATCCGCGAAAACGTCTCCGGCTGAATCCCCAGTTTGGAGGCCACCAGACGCTTGGGCACCTGCAGCACCACATCGCCGTTGGCTATATCGCGCTCCTGGACCAGGAAGTTAATGACCCGGCGACTGGCATTGGCCAGGCTCAGGGTATCGATGTCCTTGAGACGTTGATGCAGGTGGAGGCTCATGGTGCCGAGGATTGCCAGGCAGATCTGCGGCTGGTCCTCCAGGGCCTTGCGGTAATGATGGCCCTCGATGCTTACCAGCACGCTGTCCTTGAGCGCCGTGGCACTCACCGGGTAGGCCTTGGCCTGGCTGAACAGCAGGGCTTCGGCAAAGGTCTGGCCAGGGCGAATGACCTCCACCAGATGCTCCTGGCCTTCACCGGTGACCCGGTGCAACTTGATCTGGCCACTGACCAGCAGGAAAAACCGCTCGGCAGGATCGCCCTGATGCATCAAGGTCATGTGCCCGGGCAGGCGTTTGAGATTGGCCAGGGTGCAGACGTCCTGGAAGATTTTTTCCGGCAATGGGCTGAACAGATGATGCCGGCGCAGGGTTAAAACGATGGATGGGTGGGTCAGCATGGCGTACCTCCGCTCCCCCTCATGGTAGGGCGCAAGGCTTACCGGGCCTATGCCTCGTTGGAGGTAGTCCCGAGGAGGCAGTGATCGCGCAGCAGTGCCGAAAATGCATCCCGGGCCGGATGGCAGCCTGCGTTGGCGTGCCAGTAAAACAGGTTGTCGATGCGTGTCAGTTCCGCGAACTCGTGGCCTTGCCAGTTGGCGCCCTGACGATATTGCTCGTAGATCCCCCGTGGTACCAGCGCGGCGCCGCTGCCGGCGCTGACACAGCCGATAATCGTACCGTAGCTGGCGATGCTGACGATTGACGCGACTTGGCCGTGGCGTGACAACCACTGCTCCAGTGCCAGGCGATACGGGCAGCCGGTCGGCCACATAAACAGGGTCAGGCCCTGCAGGTCCGTCACAGCGCGCACCGGCCCCAGGGACTTGGGGGCGATCAGCACCAGGTCTTCGCTATACAGCAGCGTGCTTTCCAGCCCAGGGCGTTGCACATCCACGGCGACAATCGCCGCATCCAGCCGATGGTGCTGGATATCATCGAGCAATTGCGACCAGGTGCCGGTACTCAATTCCAGCGACACCTGCGGATACAGCGCGTGGTAACGCGCCAGCAACTGTGGCAAGCGCCCGGTTGCACTGGACTCGATAGCGCCGATGCGCAGCCGCCCATGGGGCGCACCACCGAGGGCGACGGCACGCCGGGAGGCTTCGGTCAGGTCGAGGATTTTCGTCGCGTATTCGATAAACACTTCGCCGGCGGGGCTGACCCGCAGGCCCCGGCCTTCGCGCAAAAACAGCGCGACCCCGAGCTCCTGCTCCAGGGACTTGAGCCTTGCTGTGATATTGGACGGCACGCAATGCAGCTTTGCGGCTGCACGGGCGATGCTGCCCAGCTCGTAGACCGTCTTGAACATGCGCAGTTGGGACAGTTCCATGGTTCACCTGAAGTGAAGAGTGGGCTCAGTTTAAGTCACTTTTTTCAGGGCTTGGGTTTTCTCATACTTTTGCCAGGCAGTGCCTGTGCGCTGCCACGTCCCTGAGAATGCTCATGCCCCACGCAAAAGTTATCCTGGCGACCCTCTTCGTCATCCTCTGCTGGGCGTATTCGCCTGTCGGCATCCATATCGCTTTGCAGGCTTATGCGCCCGATAACCTGGCGTTGCTGCGGTTTTTGATCGCCTCCGTGTTCATGGCCGGTGTGGCCTGGATAAAAGGTATTTCCCGGCCCCGACTGCGGGATTTGCCTTTGTTTGCGGTGCTGGGATTGTTTGCAGTGACGCTGCACCACATCGCCCTCAATTACGGCCAGCGCGGTGTGAGTGCCGGCGCTGCCAGCGTCCTAGCGCAATCCACACCATTGTTCAGTGCGTTACTTGCCAGCACGCTGTTCAGGGAGCGGATCAGCGCCTGGCAATGGTGCTGCGTGCTCGGCGGCCTGTTCGGCGCCGGGGTGGTGGCGGTAGGGGATCGCGGCTGGGGCGAGCTGGATGGGCATGGGTTGTTGATCCTACTGGCGGCGGCGTCCTGGAGCCTGTATTTCGCCCTGCAAAAGCGCTATTCCCAGCATTACGACGGGCTGACAATGGTGTGTTTCACCCTCTGGTCAGGGACGGCGTTGCTGCTGGTGTATCTGCCAGGATTGCCGGGGGAGTTGGCCCAGGCTTCGGTGTCGGTGAACCTGGCAGTACTGGTGCTGGGCGTCTTTCCCAGTGCACTGGCGTACCTGGCCTGGGCTTATGTACTGACGCATAGCCAGGTCAGTCGGGCAGCGATTGCGCTTTATCTCATACCGCCGGTGGCGATGGTGATGGCATGGGTGATATTGGCGCAGCGACCTTCGATGATGGTGATTGTGGGGACGGTTATTGTTTTGGCGAGTGTGGGGGCGTTGACGGTGAAAGTGCGGTAATCGGGATTACGGCCAGCGTGGTTTAGCGGGGTGCCCAAGATCAAAAGCACAGCAACAGCAACGCCAGAGCGCGCAGCTGCATTCCCCTGTAATTGGGGCTGGCTTGCCTGCGATCACCATAGGTATCTACACAATTTTGCTGCATCGCATAAACCCAGGCAGATAGGGCTGTTGTGGCAAGCCCGCTCGCCACAGGGGAGATCGTCAGTTTCTGAAAGTTGTGTAGATGCCTATGCTGCGATCGCGCCAGCAAGAACACCTCGGGGTGTCAGATAACTAACGTCATCGTTAACGACCATCGCAGGCAAGCCAGCTCCCACAGGTAATACACAATCAAACCCTACCCAGCCTGGCGTAAATGCTCCATCGCCCACACCGCTGCCTCCACCCGCGAGCGCAACCCCAGTTTGTGCAGCAGATTCTTCACATGCACCTTCACCGTGCCCTCGGTAATCCCCAGCTTGTGCCCGATCACCTTATTGCTGTAACCCCCGGCGATGGTCTTCAACACCTGCCGCTCGCGTTAGGTCAGTTCAACCGCCGCATGGGGCTGGGGCGAGCGCAAGGCCTGGGCCAGTACCCGCGTCAGGCCAGGGCTGATCACCAGGGCGCCGTGCAGGGCATCGCGGATGTACTGGATCAGCAGTTCCGGCTCCATGTCCTTGAGCAAATAACCGTTGGCATCCAGGCGCAGGGCGTCGCGGATGTCGTCTTCGGCGTCGGACACGGTAAACAGCAAGACCTTGCCGCCGTAGGCCATGGCGCGCAGGCGGCGCAGGGTTTCCAGGCCGTTCATCTGCGGCATGTTGTTGTCCAGCAACACCAGGTCCGGTTGCAGCGAATCGATCAGCCCCAGGGCTTCCTCGCCGTTGCCGGCTTCGCCCACCACGTGCAGGTCATCTTCCAGTTCGAGCATCTGGCGCATGCCGTGGCGCATCATCGGGTGGTCGTCGACGAGCAGGATACCGTGGCGGTGTGGGGTGTTCATGACAGGCTACCTTGTTGTAAAGACTGCCCGAGGAATTCCGGGCGAAACAGCAAATGAACCCGCGTGCCTTGGGGCTCGCGGGCCGAAATATCCAGTTGGCCGTGCAGGCTGCGGGCGCGCTCGTCCATGATGGTCAGGCCGTGGTGTTCGCGTTGGTCCACCGGCTCGCTGAAGCCACGGCCATCGTCTTCAATGCTCAGGCTCACGGTTTCGCCGTGCTGGCGCAGTTGCAGCCAGGCGTTCTCGGCATGGGCGTGGCGCAGGCAGTTGGACAGGGCTTCACGGGTCACCTGCAACAGGTGGATCTGTTCACTGGCCGACAGTTGGAAGGCCAGGGCATCCACATGCAGGTGGACCTGGAACTCGCCACGGCGCGAGAACTCCTCGGCGGTGTCTTTGAGCTCTTGGACCAGCCCGGCATCGTGGATTTGCAGGCGGAAGGTGGTGAGCAACTCACGCAGTTGCCGGTAGGCGTTATTCAGGCCTTCGCGCAGTTCGCCGGTGACGGTTTCCAGGGTGGCCTTGGGTTCGTCACGGCGCAGCAGGGTCTGCATGCGGCTGACTTGCAGCTTCATATACGACAGCGCTTGCGCCAGGGAGTCGTGGAGCTCGCGGGCGATGATCGTGCGTTCATCCAGCAGCACCAAGCGGTGGTCCTGTTCACGTTGGCGCTTGAGGGACAACGAGGTGCCGATCAGGTTGGCCAGGGCCTGGATCAGCTGTTTTTCCCACGCCTGGGGCGCGTGCCCATCGACGAAATGCGCCTTGAGTTCCCCCAGCTCCGCACCCTGGTTGCTGATGCTGAACACCTGGGGCGGTGCCACGTGATGGCGTTCACAGGTGGCGCAATCGCCAATGGCGCAGACGTTGCGGCTGTTCTCACCATGCAGCGCGAGCATCTGCTGGGCCGGGGCGAGGAAGTGCCCTTGCAGGCACAGCGACAGGCGCAGGCCCGGCAGGCGTTTCTGAAAGCGCCGGATCAATTCGTCGAGGCCTTCGGCGTTGGCCAGGCGTGTGGCCAGGCTACGGCTGCTCTCGTAGAGCAACTCCAGGGCGGCGTTGGCCTGTTGCAGGTTAAGGGTCTTTTGTTGCACCTGGCTTTCCAGGGTGCGGTGGGATTGCTCGATGGTTTCGGCCAGGGTGTTGAAGCTCAGGGCCAACTGCCCCAACTCGTCCTGGGAGCGGTGATTGACCCGGGCTGTGTAGTCGCCCTCGCGAAAGCGTCGCGTTGCATCCACCAACTCTTTCAGGGGCGTGACCACGCCGTACTGCAATTCATACAGCCCCAGCAGCAGGATGATCAGGGTGCTGAACAGCGCCAGGCCCTGGATCAGTTGTTGCCAGCCTTGTTTGTGCTCGCTCTGTTGCTGCAACAGGCTGACGAACTGGTTCAGTTGCTCGACAAAGGCCGGCGCGCGCTCACGGAACAGGGCGCCGTCGTCGCGTTCGATGGCTGGGCGCAGTTCCAGGTTCCATTGCTGCTGGATCTGCCGGTAGCTCTGTTGCAAGGCACTGTGGGGGCCGTCTTCGAGCACCGCTTTCAACGACTGACTGTCCAGACGCCGCTGCAGGCTTTGGGTGATGGCCTGGATCTCGTCGGCGGGGGCATGGTCGGCGAGTTTCCAGCTCAGGTGGTAGGTCTCCATGCGCACCGAGCCTGCGGTGTTGATGGCCGCGCCGTCGCCCTGGCTGAACCAGGCGATCAGCCCGGCGCTCAGGGAACTGGCCAGGGCCAGGATCGCAATCAGGATCACCGCGACACCGGCCCGCGCGGGCAGAGAGCTGCGCAGCCAGTTAAACATCACGGCGTAATCGAAGGGGGAAGAACAGCAGCATGGCGGCACCTGGCAAGGAAAACAGCATTGAATTCTGCATTCCCTGGCGCACTACCTCTAAAGAGTTGCCGGCGCACCCTCCCACGGGAAAAAGCCGGCACAAGAGACCAATCCATTGATAAATAAAGACTTTCTCTTGTTATTCGGTCTACCTCCTTAGAGGTAGACGGGCCAAGCATAGGCCAATACCCCCCAGGTGGACGTTGATCTGGGTCAAGTTCTGCGAGGGCGTCGCCCCTAACCTGCGCTCATGGAATCACTTCTGGGAGCGCAAACCGTGACTCAACCCCGTGTAAGACAAGGCCTGGTGCTGGGCATGAGTACGCTGGCCTTCACCGTGTGCTTTATGGTCTGGATGATGTTCGCCGTGCTCGGCGTGCCGATCAAAGAGCTGCTGCAACTCAACGAAACCCAATTTGGCCTGCTGGCCGCTACGCCGGTCCTGACTGGCTCCCTGGTGCGCCTGCCCCTGGGCCTGCTGACGGACCGCTTCGGCGGGCGCATCGTGTTCTTCGTGCTGATGCTCACCTGCGTACTGCCGCTGTACCTGATCACCTACGCCACCGCCTTCTGGCAATTCCTGGTGCTGGGGCTGTTTGTCGGCCTGGCCGGTGGTTCGTTCTCGGTGGGCATCGCCTATGTCGCCAAGTGGTTCGACAAGGACAACCAGGGCTTTGCCATGGGCGTGTTCGGCGCCGGCAATGCCGGGGCGGCGGTGACCAAGTTTCTTGCGCCGGCCCTGATCGCCCTGGGTACCTGGCACCTGGTGCCGAAGGTGTTCAGTGCGATCCTGTTTATCACCGCGTTGCTGTTCTGGTTCCTCACCAGCGAAAACAAAACCCACCGCAATGCCAGTGGCGCGACCTTTCGTGAGCAACTGCTGTGCCTCAAGGACCCAGCCGTGTGGCGCTACTGCCAGTACTACTCGATTGTGTTCGGTGGCTACGTGGCCCTGGCGTTGTGGGCGACCAAATACTACGTGCAGGAATACGGCTTCAGCCTGCAAAGCGCCGCGCTGCTGGCCGCGTGTTTTTCCCTGCCCGGTGGCGTGCTGCGCGCCGTGGGCGGCTGGATGTCCGACCGCTGGGGCGCACAAAGCGTGACCTGGTGGGTGTTGTGGGTGAGTTGGATCTGCCTGTTCCTGCTCAGCTATCCGCAGACCCAATTGCAGGTGCAGACCGTCAACGGCCCGCTGGACTTCCATATCGGCCTCAACGCCACCCTGTTCACCGTGCTGCTGTTTGTGATGGGCATCGCCTTCGCTTTCGGCAAGGCCTCGGTGTTCAAGTACATCGCCAATGACTACCCGCAAAACATGGGCGCGGTGTCCGGCATCGTCGGCTTGGCCGGCGGCCTGGGTGGCTTTGTCCTGCCGATCATGTTCGGCGCCCTGGTGGACCTCACCGGCGTGCGCTCCTCCTGCTTCATGTTGATGTACGGCGTGGTCTGGGTGTCCTTGACCTGGATGTACTTCAGCGAAATCCGCAAACAGCCGCTGCTGGGCAAAGCCCCGGCGGCCCAGCCTCTCCAGGGAGAATCCGCATGACTATCGCGCAAAAGCCCAACTCGGGCCCGGTGATCCACGACTGGCGCCCTGAAGACCCTGCATTCTGGGGCGCCAGCGGCAAACAGACCGCGACCCGCAACCTGTGGATCTCGATCCCGGCGCTGCTATTGGCCTTCGCCGTATGGATGGTGTGGAGCACGGTGATCGTGCGCCTGAACGCTATCGGTTTCAGCTTCACCACCGACCAACTGTTCTGGCTGGCCGCCTTGCCGGGCCTGTCCGGTGCCACCTTGCGCGTGTTCTATTCGTTCATGGTGCCGATCTTCGGTGGCCGCCGCTGGACAGCCCTGAGCACCGCGTCGCTGCTGATCCCCTCGCTGTGGATGGGCTTTGCGGTGCAGGACCCCAGCACTCCCTACAGCGTGTTTGTGCTGATCGCGCTGCTGTGCGGTTTCGGCGGCGGCAACTTCGCCTCGAGCATGTCCAACATCAGCTTCTTCTACCCCAAGTCCCAGCAAGGCACGGCCCTGGGCCTGAACGCCGGCCTGGGTAACCTCGGCGTGTCGGTGATGCAGTTCTGTGTGCCGCTGGTGATTACCTTCGGTGTGTTCGGCCTGCTCGGCGGCCAGCCGCAAACCCTGGAAGACGGCAGCCAGTTGTGGCTGCAGAACGCCGGCTTTATCTGGGTGCCGTTCATTATCACCGTGACCCTGTTTGCCTGGTTCGGCATGAACGACCTGTCCAGCGCCCGTGCTTCGTTCAGCGAGCAAGCAGTGATCTTCAAGCGCAAGCACAACTGGCTGATGTGCTGGTTGTACCTGGCGACCTTCGGTTCCTTCATCGGCTTCTCGGCCGCCTTTCCGATGCTGATCAAAACCTCGTTCCCGGACGTCAACGCCCTTAAATTTGCGTTCCTCGGCCCGCTGGTAGGCGCCCTGGTACGCCCATTGGGCGGCTGGCTGGCCGACAAGCTGGGCGGGGCGCGGGTGACCTTGTGGAACTTCGTGCTCATGATCGTGATGGTGTTTGGCGTCCTGCACTTTCTGCCACTGAACGGCGAGGGCGGCAGCTTCTACGGCTTCCTCGGCATGTTCATGCTGCTGTTCATCACCACCGGCATCGGCAATGGCTCCACCTTCCGCATGATCCCGGTGATCTTCCGCACCCAGCATGAAAAAGCCAGCGCCGGCAAACCTGTCGCCGTGCGTGAGCAAGCCCTCAAGGATGCGAGCAAGGAATCGGCAGCCGTACTGGGCTTCAGCTCGGCCATGGGCGCCTTCGGTGCGTTCTTCATTCCCAAGACTTTTGGCTCGTCCATGGCTTACACCGGCAGCCCGGCATTGGCCTTCTACATGTTCGTCGGCTTCTACCTGAGCTGCATCGTCGTGACCTGGTGGTGGTATGCGCGCAAAGGCGCCGAGACCCCCTGCTGAGTCGACCCCGAATTCAAACCTTGCGTGGGCGGGGCACAGAACCCCGCAGCAAGCCTGAGAGGAAAGCACCATGAGTCATCTACTCGATCAACTGCGGTTCTTCAATCGCAAGCAAGACGAATTCTCCGAAGGTCACGGCGAGACCCGCAAAGAGTCCCGCGACTGGGAGAACGTCTACCGTTCGCGCTGGCAGTACGACAAGATCGTGCGCTCCACCCACGGGGTGAACTGCACCGGCTCGTGCTCGTGGAAGATCTACGTGAAGAACGGCCTGATCACCTGGGAAACCCAGCAGACCGACTACCCGCGCACCCGCAACGACTTGCCTAACCACGAGCCGCGCGGCTGCCCCCGCGGCGCGAGCTACAGCTGGTACATCTACAGCGCCAACCGCCTGAAGTACCCGAAAATCCGCAAGCCCTTGCTCAAGCTGTGGCGTGAAGCGCGTCTGACCCTGTCGCCGGTCGAGGCCTGGGCGAGCATTGTCGAGGACAAGGTCAAGGCCGACTCCTATAAAAGCAAGCGCGGCATGGGCGGCTTCATCCGTTCCAACTGGGATGAAGTCAACGAGATCATTGCCGCGTCCAACGTCTACACCATCAAGCAGTACGGCCCTGACCGCATCGTCGGCTTCTCGCCGATCCCGGCCATGTCCATGGTCAGCTATGCCGCGGGTTCCCGTTACCTGTCGCTGATTGGCGGCGTGTGCCTGAGCTTCTACGACTGGTACTGCGACCTGCCACCGGCCTCGCCGATGGTCTGGGGCGAGCAGACCGACGTGCCGGAATCGGCCGACTGGTACAACTCCAACTACATCATTGCCTGGGGCTCCAACGTCCCGCAGACCCGTACCCCAGACGCGCACTTCTTCACCGAGGTGCGCTACAAGGGCACCAAGACCGTTGCCATCACCCCTGACTATTCGGAAGTGGCCAAGCTTACCGACCTGTGGCTCAACCCCAAGCAGGGCACCGACGCCGCGCTGGCCCAGGCGTTCAACCATGTGATTTTCAAGGAATTTCACCTGGATAAACCGAGCGCCTACTTCACCGACTACGCCAAGCGCTACACCGACTTGCCAGTGCTGGTGATGCTCAAGCCCATGACCGGTTTTGCCCCGGGCGCAGGCTTCCAGCCCGACCGCTTTTTGCGCGCGTCGGACCTGGTCGACAACCTTGGCCAGGACAACAACCCAGAATGGAAAACCATCGCTCTGGACGAGAGCGGCGAACTGGTTTCGCCACAAGGCGCCATCGGCTATCGCTGGGGCGAAAAGGGCAAGTGGAACATCCTCGCCAAAGAAGGCGGTGAAGGCCGCGAGATCGACCTGAAACTGAGCCTGATCGGCGATGACGTCGCCGAAGTGGCGTTCCCGTATTTCGCCGGTGAAGCCCACGATTACTTCCAGCACGTGGCCGGCGATGCCGTGCAGTTCCGTCGGGTGCCGGTGCACAGCGTGACCCTGGCCGATGGCACGGTGGCCAAAGTCGCGACCGTATTCGATCTGTCGGCGGCCAACCTGGCCATCGACCGTGGCCTGGGCGGCAGCAACGTGGCCAAGGACTACAACGACGCCAGCGTTCCGGGCACCCCGGCCTGGCAGGAAGCGATCACCGGCGTCAGCCGTGAGAAGGCGATCCAGATCGCCCGTGAGTTTGCCGACAACGCCGACAAGACCCGTGGTCGCTCGATGATCATCGTCGGCGCGGCGATGAACCACTGGTACCACATGGACATGAACTACCGCGGGCTGATCAATATGCTCATGCTCTGCGGTTGCGTCGGCCAGACCGGTGGCGGTTGGGCGCACTATGTAGGCCAGGAAAAACTGCGCCCGCAATGCGGCTGGCTGCCCCTGGCCTTTGGTTTGGACTGGAACCGTCCGCCACGCCAGATGAACGGCACCAGCTTCTTCTATGGCCACAGCTCGCAATGGCGCCACGAGAAGATGAGCATGCACGACATCCTCTCGCCGCTGGCTGACAAGTCGCAGTTCCCCGAGCATGCCCTGGACTACAACATCCGCGCCGAACGCGCCGGCTGGTTGCCCAGCGCGCCACAACTCAATACCAACCCGCTGCATATCTGCCGCGACGCCTCAGCCGCTGGCATGGACCCGAAAGACTACGTGGTCAAGTCCTGGCAGGACGGCAGCTTGCGCTTTGCCTGCGAGCAGCCGGACAGCCCGGTGAACTTCCCGCGCAATATGTTTATCTGGCGCTCCAACCTGCTCGGTTCGTCGGGCAAGGGCCATGAGTACATGCTCAAGTACCTGTTGGGCACCAAGAATGGGGTGATGAACGAAGACATCGGCCACAGCACCGAATGCAAGCCGACCGAGGCCGAGTGGGTCGAAGACGGCGCCATCGGCAAGCTGGACCTGGTGACCACCCTGGACTTCCGCATGTCCTCCACCTGCGTCTATTCCGACATCGTGTTGCCGACGGCAACGTGGTACGAAAAAGACGACATGAACACCTCGGACATGCACCCGTTCATTCACCCGCTGTCGGCGGCGATTGATCCGGCGTGGGAATCGCGTTCGGACTGGGAGATCTACAAAGGCATCGCCAAGGCGTTTTCGGCCATGTCGGTCGGCCACTTGGGCGTGGAACAAGACCTGGTCACCGTGCCGTTGATGCATGACAGCGTCGGCGAACTGGCCCAGCCGTTTGGCGGCACCGACTGGAAAAGCGCCGGTGTGGCGCCGGTACCGGGCAAGAACGCGCCAAACATGGCGGTGGTGGAACGCGATTACCCGAACATCTACAAGCAGTTCTCGTCCCTGGGCCCGATGCTGGAAAAACTCGGCAACGGCGGCAAGGGCATCAACTGGAATACCGATGAGGAGGTCCAGTTCCTTGGCGAACTCAACCACCACGAAGGCGATGCGGGCATCAGCCATGGCCGGCCAAAAATCGACACGGCTATCGACGCCGCCGAGGTGATCCTGTCCCTGGCCCCGGAAACCAACGGCAAGGTTGCCTTGAAAGCCTGGGCCGCGCTGTCGGAATTCACCGGTATCGACCACAGCCACCTGGCGATTTCCAAGGCCCACGAAGCGATCCGCTTCCGCGATATCCAGGCGCAGCCGCGCAAGATCATCTCCAGCCCCACCTGGTCGGGCCTCGAAGACGAGCACGTGAGCTACAACGCCGGCTACACCAACGTCCATGAAAACATCCCATGGCGCACCATCACCGGCCGCCAGCAGTTCTACCAGGATCACCCGTGGATGCAGGCGTTCGGCGAGCAGTTGATGAGCTACCGGCCACCGGTCAACACCCGCACCATCGAAGGGGTGAAGGGCAAGCGCAGCAATGGCGAGACCGAAATCGTCCTGAACTGGATCACCCCGCACCAGAAGTGGGGGATCCACAGCACCTACAGCGACAACCTGCTGATGCTCACCCTAAGCCGTGGCGGCCCGATTGTGTGGCTCTCGGAAATCGACGCCAAGCGCGCCGGGATCGAGGACAACGACTGGATCGAATGCTTCAACGTCAACGGCGCCCTGACCGCCCGTGCGGTGGTCAGCCAGCGGGTCAAGGAAGGCATGGTGATGATGTACCACGCCCAGGAACGCATCGTGAACGTACCGGGTTCGGAAACCACCAAGACCCGTGGCGGCCACCACAACTCGGTGACCCGCGTGGTGCTCAAGCCGACCCACATGATCGGCGGCTATGCCCAGCAGGCCTACGGTTTCAACTATTACGGCACAGTCGGCTGCAACCGCGATGAATTCGTGGTGGTGCGCAAGATGGTCAAGGTCGATTGGCTCGATGGTTCCAGCGGTGATGATCTGCCGCGTCCATTGCCGACCGATATCGAGGAGAACTGAGATGAAGATTCGCTCACAAATCGGCATGGTCCTGAACCTGGACAAGTGCATCGGCTGCCACACCTGCTCCATCACCTGCAAAAATGTCTGGACCAGCCGCGAAGGCATGGAATACGCCTGGTTCAACAACGTTGAATCCAAGCCGGGCATCGGCTACCCCAAGGAGTGGGAAAACCAGGACAAGTGGAAGGGCGGCTGGATCCGTAACGCCAACGGCTCGATCAACCCACGTATCGGCGGCAAGTTCCGCGTGTTGGCGAACATCTTCGCCAACCCGGACCTGCCGAGCCTGGACGACTACTACGAGCCGTTCGACTTCGACTACCAGCACCTGCACACCGCGCCCCTGGGCGAGCACCAACCCACTGCGCGCCCGCGTTCGGTGGTGTCGGGCAAGCGCATGGAGAAAATCGAGTGGGGCCCCAACTGGGAAGAAATCCTCGGCACCGAGTTCGCCAAGCGCCGCAAGGACAAGAACTTCGACCAGATCCAGGCCGACATTTATGGCGAGTACGAAAACACCTTCATGATGTACCTGCCGCGCCTGTGCGAGCACTGCCTGAACCCGGCGTGCGCGGCGTCGTGCCCCAGCGGCGCGATCTACAAGCGTGAAGAGGACGGCATCGTCCTGATCGACCAGGAAAAATGCCGCGGCTGGCGCATGTGCATCAGCGGCTGCCCGTACAAGAAAATCTACTTCAACTGGAAAAGTGGCAAGTCCGAGAAGTGCATCTTCTGCTACCCACGGATCGAAGCGGGCATGCCCACCGTCTGTGCGGAAACCTGCGTGGGGCGTATCCGTTACCTCGGCGTGTTGCTGTATGACGCCGACCGCATCAGCGAAGTGGCGAGCACCGCCAACGAGCACGACCTGTACGAGAAGCAGCTGGAAATCTTCCTCGACCCCAATGACCCGGCGGTGATCCGCCAGGCCCTAGCCGATGGTGTACCGCAGTCGGTGATCGACTCGGCCCAGCGTTCGCCGGTGTACAAAATGGCCGTGGACTGGAAGCTGGCGCTGCCGCTGCACCCGGAATATCGCACCTTGCCGATGGTCTGGTACGTGCCGCCACTTTCGCCAATCCAGAACGCCGCCGCTGCTGGCACCGTGGGCATGAACGGGGTGATCCCGGACGTAGACAGCCTGCGTATTCCGTTGCGCTACCTGGCGAACATGCTGACTGCCGGTGATGAAAAACCGGTCAAGCGTGCGCTTAAACGCCTGCTGGCCATGCGCGCCTTCAAGCGCTCTCAGCAAGTGGACGGCGTCGAAGACCTGCAAGTGTTGGCCGACGTGGACCTAAGCGTGGCCCAGGTGGAAGAGATGTACCGCTACCTGGCGATTGCCAACTACGAAGACCGTTTTGTGGTACCGAGCGCCCACCGTGAAGACGCGATGAGCGATGCGTTTGCCGAGCGTTCCGGCTGTGGTTTCAGCTTCGGCAGCGGCTGCAGTGGCAGCTCCGACACCAATATGTTCGGGGCGAAGAAGGCCAACCGCCGCGACGTGCTGAAAACCGTACAGATCTGGGAGGACTGAGCCATGCGCATTCTTAAAGTGATCTCGTTGCTGCTCGACTATCCCACCGAAACCCTGGTGAACGGCCACGATGAATTGGAGCAGGCGATTATCGAATCGCGGGAAATCAGCCCCAAGCAGCGCGGTGCGTTGTTCGAGCTATTGGAGCTGATCTGCAGCAATGACTTGATGGACGGTCAGGAGCACTACGGCGCGCTGTTTGGCCGGGGCCGCTCGCTGTCGCTGTTGTTGTTCGAACACGTGCATGGCGAGTCGCGCGATCGCGGCCAGGCCATGGTCGACATGATGGCCCAGTACCAGGAGGCCGGGTTCGCCATCGGCGTCAAGGAGTTGCCGGACTACATCCCGCTGTACCTGGAGTTTCTGTCCACCCGCGAAGACATCGAGGCCCGCGAGGGCCTGGCGGATGTGGCGCACCTGCTGGCCTTGCTGGCGGCGCGCCTGGACGAGCGCGAAAGCGCTTACGCCAGTTGCTTCCGTGCGCTGTTGCAGATCAGCGGCGCCGAGCCGCACCAGGCGATTGCTGAGTTGCGCGCCCAGGTTGCCGCCGAAGTGCGCGACGACTCCCTCGAAGCCCTGGACAAGGTCTGGGAAGAGGAGGCCGTGGACTTTATGCAGGCCGAGCAGCAGGACCGTTGCAGCGCCATGCCCAGCGCCCCGGGCAAGGCCCGCGAAGAAAGCGCGGTGCCGTTGCACTGGGTGGATTTTCAGCACGAAGGGCTGGCCGCCGCGCCAGCCAAGGAGGTGGGTAATGTCTAAGTGGAATTTGCTGGTATTTGGCGTGTATCCGTATGTCGCCCTGGCCATTTGCCTATTGGGCAGTTGGGCGCGGTTTGACCTGTCGCAGTACACCTGGAAGGCCGGCTCCAGCCAGATGCTCAATAACCGTGGCATGCGCGTGGCGAGCAACTTCTTCCATATCGGCGTGCTGTTCGTGCTGGCCGGGCATTTTGTCGGCCTGCTGACGCCGGCGTCGATCTACCACCATGTGATCAGTACCGAAAACAAGCAACTGCTGGCGATGGTCTCCGGGGGCTTCTTCGGTTTGCTGTGCCTGGTGGGCCTGCTGATGCTGGTCAAGCGCCGCCTCACTGATCCACGGGTACGGGCCACATCAAGCCCATCGGACATCCTGATCCTGCTGGTGTTGCTGGCGCAGTTGGTGCTGGGCTTGCTGACCATCGTCGCATCGACCGGGCATATGGACGGTTCGGTGATGGTGATGCTCGCGGACTGGGCGCAGAACGTAGTGTTGCTGCGGCCGGTCGAAGCGGCCGCCTCGATTGCCCCGGTCAGCCTGATCTACAAGGCGCACGTGGCGCTGGGCCTGACCCTGTTTGTGCTGTTCCCGTTTACCCGGCTGGTGCATATGGTCAGCGCGCCGATCTGGTATTTGGGTCGTCGTTATCAAATCGTGCGGCAGAAGTGAGGAGAACGTCATGACTACAGGATGCGGATGTGGCGGCGGTGGTGGTGGCGGTGGCGGTTGCAGCTCTTCGGCCAAAGAGCCGGAAGTGGTGGTGGCCGTCGAGCCGCAACTGATTGCCAGCAGCGAACAGGAATGGCCGATTGTCAGCGTCAACGGGGTGCAGATTGCCCCCGAGGCTATGGCTCAGGAACTGCAATATCACCCGGCTGAGAGTCGCGAGGAGGCGGTGTTCCTCGCCGCCCGCGCCTTGGTGATCCGTGAGCTGCTACAGCAGCGGATCCGTGAGCTGGGAGTGTTGCTGGAAGTCGGTGCCGGCGAGAACGAAGAGGAGGCGGCAACCCGCCTGTTGCTGGAGCGTGAAGTCAAGGTGCCGGACTGTGACGAGGCCACCTGTGTACGCTACTTCGAAAGCAATCGCGGGCGCTTTCACAGCGCGCCGTTGCTGGCGGTGCGGCACATCCTGCTGGAGTGCGCGCCGGACGATGCCGAGGCGCGCCATCAGGCGCTGTCCCAGGCCGAGGTACTGGTGCTGAGCCTGGAAGAGTCGCACGGCGCCTTTGCCGAACTGGCACTGAAGTATTCGGCGTGCCCGTCCAAGGCCCAGGGCGGCTCCCTCGGGCAGGTCAGCAAAGGCCAGACCGTGCCGGAGCTGGAGCGCCAATTGTTTACCCTGGCCCCGGGCCTGGCCAGCAAACCCCTGGAAAGCCGCTACGGCTGGCATGTGATTTGCGTCGATCAGCGCATCGAAGGCCAGCCGTTGCCTTACGAGGCGGTCGCCACGGCGATCCGCACCCAGTTGCAGCAAGGGGTGTGGCAGAAGGCGTTGGTGCAATACCTGCAAACCCTGATTGGCGCGGCCGATGTACGTGGCATCGCGCTGCAGGGCGCCGACTCGCCGTTGGTGCAGTGACATGAGCCTGGTGGATGGTGTGGGCCGTTCCATTGACTACCTGCGACTGTCGGTGACCGATCGTTGTGATTTTCGCTGTGTGTATTGCATGGCAAAAAACATGACCTTCCTGCCGCGCCAGCAAGTGTTGACCCTGGAGGAACTGCAACGGCTGGCGACGGTGTTCGTCAGCCAGGGTGTGCGCAAGATCCGCCTGACCGGGGGCGAGCCGCTGATCCGTCCGGGCATTGTCGAGCTGTGCCGCCATATCGCCGCGTTGCCCGGCCTGCGCGAACTGGTGATGACCAGCAACGGCTCGCAACTGGGCCGCCTGGCGCGGCCGCTGGTGGAGGCTGGGGTCAAACGCATGAATATCAGCCTCGACAGCCTCGACCCTGACCGCTTTCGTGCGATCACCCGCAATGGCGATCTGCGCCAGGTGCTGGACGGCATCGAGGCGGCGCGGGATGCCGGGTTCGAGCGGGTCAAGCTCAATTGCGTGGTGATGAAGGGCCGCAATTTCGATGAAGTCCCGGCGCTGGTGCAGTACGCCATCGACCAGGGCATCGATATCAGCTTTATCGAAGAGATGCCATTGGGGGATGTGGGGCGCTCGCGGGGCGAATCCTTTTGCTCCAGCGAGCAGGTGCGCGCATTGATCAGCGAGCATCACGCGTTGCTCGACAGCACCGAAAACAGCGGCGGCCCGGCCCGCTACGTGCGCCTTGCGCGGCATGCACAGACGCGCATCGGCTTTATCTCGCCCAACTCCCACAACTTCTGCGCCAGCTGCAACCGGGTGCGGATGACGGTGGAAGGGCAGTTGCTGCTGTGCCTGGGCCAGGACAACGCGGTGGATTTCCGTGCGTTGCTGCGTCGCTATCCGTTGGATGACCGGCCTTTGGTGGAGGCGCTGCACAAGGCGTTGCGGGGTAAACCGTTACGCCATGACTTTACCGGGCAGGGCGAGGTGCAGGTGGTGCGGTTTATGAATATGAGTGGGGGTTGAGGAGGTGCTGGAACCCTGTCGCATAGTAGTTCCCGATGTTTTGTATCAAGGGCATTGTGCTGGCCCGCGTGGCTTTTTTCCGTCGTTACCATTGCCGGTTTCTACAACGCGCAATATCGACAAGGAACCCGGAATGAATCGATCCGATGATAGCTTCACGACACCACCTGAGGGATATGGCGACTGGTTGAAGGACCTGAAAAACCGCATCCACTCAGCCCAGCAGCGTGCGTCGCTGGCGGTAAACCGTGAGCTTGTGCTGCTGTACTGGCAGATTGGCCAGGACATCTTGACCCGCCAGGCGCAGCAGGGGTGGGGAGCAAAAGTCATTGAGCGTCTGGCGCGGGATTTGCGTTCAGCTTTTCCTGATATGAAAGGTTTTTCGCCGCGTAACCTCAAGTACATGCGCGCATTTGCTGAGGCTTGGCCTGATGTTCAGTTTGTGCAACAGGCTGCTGCACAATTGCCGTGGGGTCATAATTTGGTCCTGCTCGATAAACTACCCGGCCCCGAAACCCGCCGCTGGTACGCCGCCCAAGCCATTGAACACAACTGGTCACGCAACATTCTGGTCATGCAAATCGAGACCCGTCTGCTGGAACGCAGTGGCAATGCTGTCAGCAACTTCGAAACCCTGCTGCCCAAGCCCCAATCGGACCTGGCCCGCGAGTCGCTGAAAGATCCTTATCGTTTCGATTTTCTGGGGCTGACCCTGGACGCGCAGGAGCGTGAGATCGAAAGCGCACTGATCAGGCATGTCACCGACTTTTTGCTGGAGTTGGGTGCAGGCTTTGCTTTTGTCGGCAAGCAGGTGCTGTTGGACGTGGGCGGCGAAGAGTTCTTCATTGACCTGCTGTTTTATCACTTGAAGCTGCGCTGTTACGTCGCCATCGAACTCAAGGCAGGAAAGTTCAAGCCAGAGCATCTGGGTCAGCTGGGTTTTTACCTCACAGCGGTGGACGCCCAGCTCAAGCACCCACAAGACAGCCCCACCATTGGTTTGCTGCTGTGCAAAAGCAAAAACAAAATAGTGGCTGAATATGCCTTGCGTGACAGCGCTCGACCCATCGGGGTGGCGGAGTACCAGTTGGTAGGCTCCCTCCCGGCAGAACTCCAAACCAGCTTACCCAGCATCGAACAGATTGAACGTGAACTGGCCTGTGACGATACGTCTTCGCAAACTTGACCCTGGTCAATTGCAACCCGCCTTTCACTGCGTACCATCACTGCATCTTGTGTCTATATGAACTATTAAATCTATATGTAGTGTTTCGGAGCCCCCATGCAGATCACCTCAAGCCCGCTGGTCAGTACCCGCCTACACAAGCGTGATGGCACCCAGGTTGCCTTTGACGCCGAGAAAATCCGCCAGGCGATGATCGCTGCGGGTAACGCCACCGGCGAGTATCAGGAAGCCGAGGTCGATCTGTTGTTAGGGGCGGTGCTCGCCCGGTTGCGCGGGATCACTCGCCTGGATGTTGAGCAGATCCAGGACAGTGTCGAGCGGGTATTGATGGACGCCGGGTACTTTCTGGCAATGCGCGCCTACATTGTCTACCGCGAGCAGCATGGGCGCCTGCGCCGGGATCGCAAGACCCTGGTGGAAGTCGCCACCTCGATGAACGAGTATCTCGACCGTGAGGACTGGCGGGTACAGGCCAACGCCAACCAGGGCTATTCCCTGGGCGGGCTGGTGCTGAATGTGTCGGGCAAGGTCACCGCCAATTATTGGCTGGACGAGGTCTATAGCCAGGAGATCGGCCAGGCCCATCGTGAGGCGGACTTGCATATCCATGACCTGGACATGCTCGCTGGTTATTGCGCCGGCTGGTCCCTGCGCACGCTGCTGCACGAAGGCCTCAATGGCGTGCCCGGCCGGGTCGAAGCCGGGCCGCCCAAGCACCTGGGCAGTGCCTTGGGGCAGATGGTCAACTTCCTCGGTACCCTGCAGAACGAATGGGCCGGTGCCCAGGCCTTCAGTTCGTTCGACACCTACCTGGCGCCCTTTGTACGCAAGGATCAGCTGACCTTCCCCGAGATTCGCCAGGCGGTGCAGGAGTTCATCTACAACCTCAACGTACCGTCGCGCTGGGGTACCCAAACGCCGTTTACCAACCTGACATTCGACTGGGTCTGCCCGGAAGACTTGCGCGAGCAGATCCCGATTATCGGCGGCGAAGAAATGCCGTTTGCCTACGGTGACCTGCAGGCGGAAATGGAGCTGATCAACCGCGCCTATATCGAAGTGATGCAGGCCGGTGACGCCAAGGGCCGGGTGTTTACCTTCCCGATCCCCACTTACAACATCACCCATGACTTCCCGTGGGACAGCGAAAACGCCGACCGTCTGTTCGAGATGACCGCACGCTATGGCCTGCCGTATTTCCAGAACTTCCTCAATTCCGATATGCAGCCCAACCAGGTGCGTTCGATGTGCTGCCGCTTGCAGCTGGATGTGCGCGAGTTGCTCAAGCGTGGCGGCGGGCTGTTCGGTTCGGCGGAGCAGACCGGCTCATTGGGGGTGGTGACCATCAACTGCGCACGCCTGGGTTACCTGTTCAAGGGCGACACCAGTGGTTTGCTGCAACGCCTGGACCACCTTATGGAACTGGCGATGGAGAGCCTGGAGGTCAAGCGCAAGGTGATCCAGCACCATATGGACGCCGGGTTGTACCCCTACACCAAGCGCTACCTGGGGACCTTGCGCAATCACTTCTCAACCATTGGCCTGAACGGCATGCACGAGATGCTGCGCAATTTCACCGGGGACGAGGAGGGCACACATACCGCCCGTGGGCGCGAGTTTGCGCTGCAGGTGCTGGATCACGTGCGCGCCACGTTGCTGCGCTTCCAGGAAGACACCGGCCACCTCTACAACCTGGAAGCCACGCCGGCCGAAGGCACCACCTACCGGTTTGCCAAGGAAGACCTCAAGCGCTTCCCCGCGATCCTCCAGGCTGGCAGCCACGACGCACCGTATTACACCAACTCTTCGCAGTTGCCGGTGGGCTACACCGAAGACCCGTTCGAAGCGCTGGAACTGCAAGACGAACTGCAATGCAAATACACCGGCGGCACCGTGTTGCACCTGTATATGGCCGAGCAGATTTCCTCGGCCCAGGCCTGCAAGCAACTGGTACGCAAGGCCCTGGGGCGCTTCCGCCTGCCATACCTGACGGTGACACCGACGTTCTCCATCTGCCCGGTGCACGGCTACCTGGCGGGCGAACATGAATTCTGCCCCAAGTGCGACGAAGCCCTGGCCCTAAGCCCCACCTTGTAGGAGCGAGCTTGCTCGCGAAGCACTCAAGGACACCGCGTTTAACCAGGAAGCACGCGTGATCGTTGACGTTTTTCGCGAGCAAGCTCAAGGCGCAAACCGTATTCCAACCCCAAGGAGATTCACCATGCAAACCTCCCAGCCACAACGCCAACGCTGTGAAGTCTGGACCCGTGTCATGGGCTACCACCGACCGGTTTCGGCCTTTAACCCCGGCAAACAATCGGAGCACCGTGAGCGCGCGCACTTTACCGAAAGTGCGGCGGCGGCCGGGCGCCAATGAGTCGAGCACTACGGGTCGGGGGCCTCGTGCCCCTGACCACCCTCGACTACCCCGGCATGCTCGCTTGCGTGCTGTTTTGCCAGGGCTGCGCCTGGCGTTGTCGGTATTGCCATAACCCGGACCTGATCCCCCCACGCGGTAGCGATGAGGTGGATTGGCGCCGGGTTTTGCTGTTTCTGCAACGGCGCCAGGACCTGCTGGACGCCGTGGTGTTCAGCGGGGGCGAACCGACCTTGCAGGAAGGCCTGCCGGCGGCCATGGACGAAGTGCGCGAGATGGGCTTTCGCATCGGCCTGCACAGCGCCGGGATCAAGCCCGCCGCGTTCGCCAATGCCCTGGTGCACGCCGATTGGGTCGGCTTCGACGTCAAGGCCCTGGCCGAGGACTGTCAGTTGATCACCCAGGTCAAGGGCAGCGGCACCGCCAATTGGCGCAGCCTCGACCTGCTGCTGCACAGCGGTGTGGATTACGAATGCCGCACCACCGTGCATTGGCACCTGATCGACCCGCAGCGCCTGCTGCTGCTGGCCCAGCGTTTGCAAGAACGGGGAGTCAAGCGCTTCGCCGTACAGCTGGTGCGCACCGCGCGCATGCTCGATGAGCAGTTGCCGAGCGTTTCGGCACAGGCCTTGCTGCCTGAACTATGGGAGAAAATGCGGGCACTGTTCCCGGCATTTGTTTTACGGGGCTGATCCCTTCGCGGAGCCCTTTCAAGCGTGGCGATTGAACTCCCACCGGATTATCAAAGATGCTGCCCCTGGGGGCAGGTATTCATCAGGGAGCTTATGACATGACTCGACTAACCACCGCCCGCCGCATCGCGATCGGCTTTGCCATCGCCCCCTTGGCCCTGGCCGGCATGGCGTTCTACGCCTTGCACGACCTGGGCACCCTCAAGGAACAATCGGAACTGATCGTGCAGCAGGACTGGCCGAAAATCGCCCCGATCATGGTGATTGCCACCGGTGTGCGCGACAACGGCCGCAACACCCGCGACTTGCTGATCGACCAGGACAACCAAGCCGCACAACAGGCCATTGGCACCACACGCCAACGCATTACCGATGCCTTCACCGAGCTGGAGCCACTGTTCCACACGCCTGCGGGCCAGGCGGCCTATGCCGATCTGAAGCTGCGTCGCGAAGCCTATGTCGGCGCCTTTACCCAGGTGCAGGCGCTGATCCGCCAGGGCGCCCATGCCGAGGGTGTGGCGCAGCTCAAGCAGAATGTGCAACCCGCCGAGCAGGCCGTGTTCAAGAGCCTGGAGGCGATGATGGCCCTGCAGGGGCAGATCTTTACCGAGCGCGAGCACGCGGCGCAGACCCTGTACAGCGAAGCGCGGCGCAACATGCTGGGGCTGTTCCTTTTGTGCGTGGCCCTGGTGGTGGCGGCAGCGGTGATTGTCACCCGCAGCGTGACCCGGCCCTTGGGCGGAGAGCCCGATGAGGCCGCACGGGTATTGAGCCAGATTGCCCAGGGCGACCTGACCACCGTGGTGCCAACGGCGGGCAGCGCCGATGGCAGCGTGATGAAAAACATGCAACAGATGCAGGACAACCTCAACCAAATGGTGCGCCAGATCGCCGCCTCGGTGGACCGTGTGGCCAGTTCTTCCGAGGAGTTGAGTGCGGTCAGCAGCCAGACCAGCAGCAGCCTGCAGTTGCAAGGCATGGAGATTGAACAAGCGGCAACGGCGGTCAACGAGATGACGGCGGCGGTAGATGAAGTGGCGCGCAATGCAGTCAGCACCAGCGAAGCCTCACGTGTGTCGGCGCAGACAGCCCTGCTTGGCCGGGATCAGGTGCAGGAAACGGTGGCCTCGATCAACACCCTGGCAGACGGTGTGAGCGGCACTTCGGTGCGTATCCAGCAACTGGCGGGGCGCGTGCAGGACATCAGCGGCGTGCTGGAGGTGATCCGCAGCATTGCCGACCAGACCAACCTGCTGGCCCTCAACGCGGCCATCGAGGCGGCACGGGCCGGGGACGCCGGGCGCGGGTTTGCCGTGGTGGCCGATGAGGTGCGGGCCCTGGCCCATCGCACCCAGGCCTCGACCCAGGAGATCGAGCAGATGATCGGCAATATCCGCCTGGACACCGAGCAGGCCGTGACCGCCATGCACGACAGCAGCGAATTGGTACGCGCTACCTTGAGCGTGGCCCAACGTTCTGGTGAAGCGCTGGAGGCGATTACCCAGTCGATCTCGCAGATCAACGAACGCAACCTGATGATCGCCAGCGCCACCGAGGAGCAGGCATTGGTGGCGCGGGAGGTGGATCGCAACCTGGTGGGGATTCGCAATCTGTCCGAACAGGTCTTGCTCGGTGCGCGGCATACCGATACGGCGGGGCATGAACTGGCGCAGATGGCTGGGGAACTGCATCTGACGGTTGCCAGGTTCCGCGTCTAACCGCGCAAGACGGGCCATTGTGGCGAGCGGGCTTACTGTGGCAAGCGGGCTAGTTGTGGCGAGCGGGCTTGGTGTGGCGAGCGGGCTTGCCCCGCGCTGGGCTGCGCAGCAGCCCCAAGTAAGCCGGATACGGTGTGTCAGATACTCCGTAGCGTCTGGTTTTGGGGCTGCTGCGCAGCCCAGCGCGGGGCAAGCCCGCTCGCCACAATAAGCCCGCTCGGCACGACAAGTCGGCTCGCCATGACGAGTCGACTCCTAGAGACTCCAGCCCCAGAACTGTAGCCACCAGACATACCCCACCAGCCCATTGCCCAGTAGCAGGCAAGTCCAGGCGACGCAATGTCGTGCCAGTGGCGTGTCGGCCAGCTGTTTCCACCCCAGCCACAAACACCAGCCCATCGCCCCAACCAGCAGCGCGCCGCGTGCCGGTTGCACCCATTCGAGCAGCAACCCTTCATAACGCAACAACTTCACGGTGGTAGCCGACAGCCCGAGGAACAGCCCCGCACCGCCAAGGGGCGTGAAGGTCAGCGCCAAGGCCCAATACCGTGCACGATCCCCACTCAATCGTGCGGCCAGGCCCACCAGCTCCATCAATGCGCCGCCGATCAACAGGCTGCTGGCGCCTAGATACGCCACGATGCAAAAGCCATCCAACCAACTGAAGCTGTCGTTGGCCTGGGGGTAATGGGTCAACAGCCACCAGGGCGCGTTGTCTTGCAACGGCCACAGCCAGTCGTGCTCCACCAACCATTGCGCCAGCGCTTGCTTGAACGTGATGAACCACGGGCTGACGGTCCACTGGAACGCGCCCATCGCCAGGCCGATCACGCCAAACAACAACAAGCGCGTGTCCCAGACCAAGACGGGTTTACGTGGGGCCTGGAGGATTTCGCTATTGCACGAGCGCGCAATCAACTGCACCGCGCCGCGTTGCCCGCTGCAGCGTCCGCAGGCGTGGCAATCGCTGGCGCCTTGCAAGCGGCGGATGTCCAGCAGCGGCGCGCAGTTGGGCAACGGCAGGCGCGGGCCGTCGTTGGCTTTCCAGCGTTGTTCGTCAACCTGGAAATGCACCGGCGCCAGGCGTGCGAGCAGGGCGAATACGCCGCTGACCGGGCACAGGTAGCGGCACCACACCCGTTTGCCGCGCACAAACAGCAGCCCTACCAGCACTGCGGCCACGGTCGAGCCGCCGAGGATCAGCAAGGCCGCCTGGGCGTAGTCGTACACGCTGATCAACTGACCGTAGAGGGTGGTCAGGCAGAAACCCACGGTGGGCCAGCCGCCCCAGCGGATCCAGCCCGGAATGCCCAGGCCGCGCCCATGGCGGCTGGCCCATTCGCTCAAGGAGCCTTCGGGGCAGAGCACGCCGCACCACACGCGGCCGAACAAGACGATGGACAGCACCACGAACGGCCACCACACGCCCCAGAACAGGAACTGTGCCAGTAGCGTCAGGTTATCCAGCAGGCGCGCCTGGCTGGCGGGCAGCGGCAGCAGCGCGGGCACTACCAGCAACCCCGCGTAGAACAGCACCACCGCCCATTGCACACCGCGAATCAGCCGCGCATGGCGGCGCATGCCATCCCCCAGGCGTTGCAGCCAGGGGGTGTTCACAGCGCTGCTCGTCGGGTGCGATACAGCCCTTGACCCACCAGCAGCCAATAGCCGGCCAGCACCAGTAGGGTGAGCGTGCTGGGCGTCGCGCGGTACCCGGTGAAGCCTGCGAGCACTGCGCCCAGGCCGCGGCTGTCACTGAGCAGGGCGCTGCTGTCCCACCAGGCTTCGCCCACCAGGGTGTAGACCCAATCGGGCATGTCCATGGCCAACAGTTGCCCGCCGATGCGTTCTGCGGCAGCGACCAGCAAGGCGGCCGCCAAAAGAAGTAACAGCACCTCGCTGAGGGCGAAAAACCGCGACCAGGAAATCAACCGTTGCGTGCTGCGCAGGAGCATCACCGTGAGTCCGGCCAACACCAGGCCCAGCACCCCGCCAATGGCGAACAGGCCCAGTGCCGGGCCATGCAGTTGGGCGCCGGCACCGTACAGGAACACCACGGTCTCGCTGCCTTCGCGGCTGACCGCCAGCAGCGCCAGCAACAACACACCGAGGCCGCCCTGGCGCGCCGCGCGCTGCTCGGCGTCCTGTAGCAGCGTGTGCCTGAGGCCCGGCCCGTGGCGATGCATCCAAAACACCATTTGCACCATCAACAGGCTCGCCACCAGGGTCATGCCGGCCTGGAACCATTCACCGCTGGGCCCGCTCATGGCTTCACCGGCCCACAGCATCAAGCCCGCCAACCCGGCGGAACACAGCAGGCCCAGGCCTACGCCGGCCCACAGGAAGCGTCCCAGGCGCGAGCCCTTGGTTTGTTGGCTGATCCAGGCCTGGAGAATGCCGATCACCAGCAACGCCTCGACGCTTTCGCGCCAGACGATAAACATCGATTGATTCATCAAATGCTCCTGGGCCGTTATTCGGCGAGGATGCTGCCCTCGGGCAACTGTGGGTTGAATTCGTCGAAAAACCCATAGGTCCCCGGCTTGAGCGGGTGGATCACCACAAAGGTGGTCACCCCAGGCGACAGCACTTTCTCTACGCGCAGCGGCGTGCTCTCGAACTCGGCAGGGCCCTGGCCGATGTTTTTCAACACGATCTTGAAGCGCTGGCCGGCCGGCACCTTGAGTTGCGCCGGGTTGAAGTGGCCGTCCTGCAGGGTCAACTCATAGGTCGGCAAGGGCGCTGCCAGGGCCGCGCCACCGGCCAGCAGGGTGCAAAAGGCGAGGGCGCGGCGCATTCAGTAGCCGCCTTTCTTGCCAATCCCGGCGTAGACGAATTCGTAGTGCACCTCGCAACGCTCGAACCAGGGTGCGACTCCGGTTTCCTTGTCGGTATGCCGGCCCAGTGAGCCATGGCCGCTGGGTGGCATCACGGTGAAAGTCAGTTGGTACTTGCCAGGGCCCAGCAGCTTGACGTTATCGCCGTAGTGCGGCCCGTCGTTGGCCACCATGGCGTGGAAATCACCGCTGATCGGGCTCGCACTGCCTTGCTTCTGCAGGCGGAACGATACGTGGAGGTAGGGCACGAAACTGCCTTCCTGGAAACCCTGTTGATTGTCGGCGGTGGCGCGGATATCGGCCTCCAGATGCACATCCGAATCGGCGGTGGCGCGCATCATGCCCGGAGGAGCCATCTCGATCGGTTGCAGATAGACCGCGCCGACTTCCAGGCCGGGGCACATTTGTGGCTCGCCGATCGGGTACTCCTTGGCGACGGCCGCGCCAGTCGACAACAGCAGGGCCAGTGACAGCGTGAAGGGGATACGCATGGGTGCTTCCTGACAGGGCAAATGAGAGTTCGAGTCTAGAAAGCTTTGCTGTAAATAATAATGATTCCTGTCAAGTTTCCAGGGCTATACCCGCAACCATTCTTGACGTTGGTCAAGGCTGTGGGCGGGCGGCGGCCTTAGGATCAAATCACCGTCCACCGCTGTGGAGACTGCACATGGCCAAGCCATTCCCGCTCAACCCCAAACACCCCGAACGTATCTGCTGGGGCTGTGATCGTTACTGTGCGACTACTTCACTGGCCTGCGGCAACGGTGCCGACCGCACCATGCATCCGGCTGAAATGGTTGGTGAGGATTGGTACCTGCATGGGGATTGGGGGATTGAGTTGCCGATTGCCACAGACAAGCTGCCAGAAGCTAGCTGACTGTGGGAAGTGGGCTTGTTGTGGTTGAGGGGCGGTTTGTGGCGAGGGGGCTTGCCGGAACGCCGTATCGCCCCCGTTGGGCTGCGCAGCAGCCCCAAAACCTGGCGATGCGGTCTGTCTGATAGAACGCGGCGATCTTATTGGGGCTGCTGCGCAGCCCAGCGGGGGACAAGCCCCCTCGCCACAACAAGCGCTCTTGCCACGGGTCTGAGCAGTCTTTGGTATTTTTTCTGAACCCTCGCGTTCACCCCGGGCCCTAAGGTGTATGACCTCAGGAGGTGAACCATGCAAATCGAATACGTCTGGATGATTTTGGCCACGCTGTTGGTGTTGGTGGAGTTGTGGGCGATCAACTGTGTACTGCGCAGTGACAGTCGAGCCGAAACCAAAATGCTGTGGGTTGTGGTGATTGTCTTCGTGCCGCTGCTGGGCATGATTCTGTGGGCGATCACCGGGCCCAAGGCGATTGCCAAGGAAAAGGCTGGCGTGATCCGGTGAGCCATCAGCGTAAAAAAACCGTTTAAATGCAAAAAGAGTTGTCCACGAAAACCGTGGGTATCTCTGTGGATAACCTTGCGTGGCCCCGGCAGCACTGGCGATTCGACCTGCGATCAATATTTGATCAGGAACCTTTGCAAGCCTTTTGGCGCGCGGCTTGCGCTTGACACGCGTCGCTCCAACCGGTGCCGGATTCAGCGTTCTACAGCAAACCCTGGAGTGCCTGGCGATAGCTGCGGCCGCCCAGGCTCAGGCTGTTGTTGTGACTGGCCCCCGGCACCAACAGCAAGTGCTTGGGTTCTTGCGCGGCATCAAACAATTGTTGGCTGAAACGCGGTGGCACGTAGCGGTCATCCAGGCCATGCACCACCAGCAGGGGCATGTGGATATCGGCGATCTTGTCGATGGAGTCAAACTTCTGTGACAGCAACCAACGCACCGGCAGCGAGGTGTTGGTCACCGCCGCCGCGACATCGGCCAGGGAGGTAAAGGTGGACTCGATCACCAGGCCACGCACCGGCGGTGGCCGTTGTTCGGCGGCGGCCTGCTGGCCCAGTTCGGCGGCCAGGTCGATGGCCACGGCGCCGCCCAGGGAGTGGCCGTAGATCAGGCGCTTGCCCGGGTCGGGTTGCAGCAGTTGGAAGCGCTCCCAGGCCACCCGCGCATCTTCGTAGACACTGGACTCTGATGGCAGGTCGCCCCGGCTTTGGCCAAACCCCCGATAGTCGATGGCCAGCACCGAGTAGCCCTGGGCATGCAATTGCTCGATGCGAAACAACTGGCCGGTGAGGTTCCAGCGCACGCCGTGCAGGTACAGGATCGCCGGCGCGTCCTTTTTCGCCGCCGGCCACCACCAGCCATGCAGGTTCTGCCCGGACTTGAAGCTGGCCGGCTTGAGCTCGAACTCCTGCACGTCCCTGGGCAGGCCGCGATACCAACTGGCCGTGCCGGGCTCGATACGAAACACCAGCTCTCGCTCCTTGTGCTGCAACACATTGCACCCCACCGGCAGGCCGAGGATCAGTAGTGCCATGCACAGTAGGGGCAGCCAGCGTAGTCGCAAGCGTGAGAGAAAACGTGAGGACATGGAGGTTCCAGGACAGGAGCAAAGCAGGTTTTTTACCAGATGCCTTGCCAGTGAAGGGAATATTCAGACCGCCGTCAGGGGGCGATTGCTTGCAAAGTGTTACAGGCCGTTTGTACGCGGTTGCGCCCCTGATCCTTGGCGCGATACAGCGCCTGGTCCGCCTGGGACAGCAGCCGCGACAGGTCGTGGCACGCGGCGGTGCTGGTCACCACCCCGATACTCACACTGAGGAAACCCGGGGCCAGCAGGTCCAGCTCGGCGAACCGCTGGCGGATACGTTCGGCCACCTGCACGGCGCCTCGTTCATCGGTATCGGCCAGCAGACAGGCAAACTCTTCGCCGCCGATGCGCGCAAACAAATCATGCTTGCGCAAGATCGACGAGGTCAGTTGGCTAAAGGCAATCAACGCTTGGTCGCCCATGGGGTGACCGAAACTGTCGTTAAGGCGCTTGAAGTAGTCGAGGTCACACAACAGCAATGTCACCGGCTTGCCGCGTCGCTGACTGTCAGCCAGCAGTTGCTCGCCATGCAGCATGAACGCCCGGCGATTGCCAATGCCGGTCAACACATCGCTGAATGCGGCGGCCTTGAAGTTGAGTTCGGCGCGCTCCTTGACCATCGCCAGGGTGACGTAGGCGATGCCGATCGCATACAGCATCGATTCGAACAACATGAACGAAAACAGCTGTACGCCGTCGTGTATCACTGGATTCTGGTTCTTGATCGGCAGGCCGGGATCTAGCGCGGCGCGCACGCAGTAAAACGTCGTATGAAAGAGCATCAACACCATTGCTGGCAGATAGGCTACTTCCAGCTGTCGGCGATGGCGCCACAACTCCAACGCCGACAGTACGCCGTAGCTGGCGGCCACCAGCGAGTACAGGGTTACCCGGCTGGACATCGAGCCATAGAACTGCGGCACCAGGCACATCAACAACCACAGCGCGGGGCCCGCGAGGATGCCCGGCAGGTGTGGCTTGCCGTGGACGAACAGGCGCATGGCCGTCCAGTTCATGGCTGCACTGAGCAACAGCACCACATTGCCCAGGACCAGCGCGACAAAATCCACGCCCACGCCGCGCACCACGATCAATGCAGTACCTAGGGATGCCAGCAATAGCATCACCCCCAGATAGCCCAGGGTCGGCTCACGCACGCGATGCCAGGCGTGGACGGTGAGCAGGCCCATCAGGCAGAAAACGAAGACCGCGACCATCAAGAGCGTCGGTATGTGCAGCATCATGTCCTTGACCCCGCAAGATGCACTGTCGAGATAACCCCGTCAGACACCCGCCAAAGCGGTCATCCGGTGCAGAAAGGGCGCAATTGTAGCCGGATAATGCCTATCAATGCTGGCCTATGGACAGCTTGACGCTGACCGGACGTCCCCGACATGCTGCGCCCCCTGCGACCAAAAGGACCTGCCATGGACAACAGCCCCGTACGCATCACTTCCGAAGAGCTGCTCTCGGACAACTGGTACCTGCTGAAAAAGTACCGCTTTGACCTGCGTCGCCGCGACGGCAGTTGGCAAGCCCAGACCCGGGAGGTGTATGACCGTGGCAACGGAGCGACCATCCTGCTGTACAACACCTTGCAGCGCACGGTGTTGCTGATTCGCCAGTTCCGTATGCCGACCTTCGTCAATGGCCATGACGGCTATCTGATCGAAACCGCCGCAGGCTTGCTGGACAACGCCAGCCCCGAGGAGCGTATCCGTCTGGAAGCCGAGGAAGAGACTGGCTACCGCATCGGCCCTATCGAAAAAATCTACTCGGCGTTCATGAGCCCCGGATCCGTGACCGAGCGCATTCATTTCTTTATCGGTGAGTATCAACCCGGCGACCGCGTGGGCGAGGGCGGTGGGCTGGTTGAGGAAGGCGAGGATATCGACGTGCTGGAACTGGGGTTCGACGAGGCTATTGCCATGGTTGCGCGTGGTGAGATTGTCGACGGCAAGACGATCATGCTTCTGCAATACCTGGAGCTGCGGTTGCTCAAGGCAGCCCTGGCGGGAATGTAGGAGCCGATTCCTACAGGGGCATTTTCTTCAATACCCATGGGCTACAGGAACGTAGCGTACAGGCCCTGTCCCCCTGTGATTACAAAAAGGAAGTGCAATGAGTTTGATCATGTCCATGGCCGCCTTCGCCCTGGCGACCTCTATCACCCCCGGCCCCGTCAATATCGTCGCCCTCGGCTCGGGCGCACGCTTTGGTTTTGTCGCCAGCCAGAAACACGTGGCTGGCGCGGCGCTGGGGTTCACGTTGTTGCTGGTGTTGATCGGCTTGGGCTTGCACGAATTACTGATGCGCTGGCCGGTCCTGACCCAGGGCATCCAATGGGGCGGGGTCGTATTCCTGCTGTACATGGCCTACAAGCTGGCGATCGATGACGGCCGGTTGAATGCACAAGATGCGGCCGTTGCGCCGTCGATGCTGTATGGCGCGGTCATGCAGTGGCTCAACCCCAAGGCCTGGCTGGCATGTGTCGCCGGTATGGGCCTGTTTGCGGCCGACGGCGAAGCCACGCGGGTCTGGCAACTGGCGGCGGTGTACCTGGTGATCTGCTACTTGTCGGTGGCGTGCTGGTCGTATGTGGGCACGTTTTTTCGGCGTTACCTGAGCAATGCGCGGGGCATGCGCCTGTTCAACCGGGCCATGGCACTGTTGCTGGTGATCAGTGTGGCGTACCTGTTGCTGGGCTGATTCAGCCGCGATATTGCCCCGGCGTGGCTGCCAGGTGTTGCTTGAACGTGCGCTGGAAATGCGCCTGGTCGGCGAAGCCCGCGGCCAGTGCCACATCGGCGATCAACTGGCCGCTGCGCAGTTGCTGGCGGGCAAACTGGATCCGCTGGTTGACCAGGAAGGCATGGGGCGTCATGCCGTAATACTGCTTGAATGCGCGGATCAGGTACGACGGCGACAATTGCGCGGCCTGGCAAATATCTTCGAGCTTCAGCGCCTCGGTGCAATGTTCGCGGATGTACTCGGCGGCGCGCTCCAGTTTGTGATTGACCTCCCGTACTGCCGTTGCCGCAGGGTTCAGGCGCAATTGCACTTCACTGAAAAAACTCACCACGGCGCTGTGTTTATGCAGGTGTTCGGCCTGTTCGTCGATCAGCACGGCGTACAGTTCGAGCAGGCCGGCAAACAGCTGCGGATCATCGGTATGGGTGGTGCTGAAACGGCGAAAGTCCAATTCGCTGGCAAACCCCAGCTGGTGTTGCAGGTCGGTCAGCCAGGGCGTGTCAATGTAGAGCATGTGATACGACCAGGGCTGGTCGTCGATAGGGTTGCAGGCGTGCACGTCGCCGGGGTTCATCAGCACCACGGTGCCGGCGTGGATATGGAAGGTGTCTGTGCCATGGATATACAGGCTCTGCCCGGCGGTGATCGCGCCAATCGAGAAATGGTCGTGGGCATGCCGGGTATAACAGACCTTGCGCCCATCATCGATGGAGCGCGCTTCGATAAACGGCAGGCTGGCATCACGCCAGAAGCGCGGGGCGGCGAGGTCGGGCAGCGACATGATGGCAATCTCCAGGGGACCTTCTAGGGCCTCGATGATTACACATAAATACGCCGCCGACCTTATGTAGGCGCCGGCAAGCGGGCTCCTACGTTTGTGTCGGGTTAGAAGTCCCAGCGCGTGGCCAATTGCAGGCTACGCGGTTCGCCGTAGAAACCGGTACCGAAGTTGCCCATGCCCGTGTAGTACTTTTTGTCGAAGGCGTTCTTCACGTTCAACGTGGTGCTCAAGTGCTCGTTGAAGCGATAGCGTGCCATCAGGTCCACCAGGTAGTAGCTGTCCTGGGTGATGCGCGCGTATTGGCCGAAGTTGACCGTGTCATTGGGGTTGGGCTGGAACACATTGCCGAAGAACTCGCTTTGCCAGTTGACCCCGGCACCGATCGTCACCTTGTCCAGCGCGCCGGGCAGGCGATAGGAGTTGAACAGGCGCACCACTTGCTGCGGCGTGGTGGTTTGCAGGACCGAGCTGTAGACGTAGTCGTCGTTGGCATCGCGGGTGTGCTGGTAGGTGTAGCCGGCCGAGACATTCCAGCCGTCGAGCACTTCGCCGGCCAGTTCCACTTCAAAGCCCTTGGTGGTGGCGCCGGCAATCGGGCGGTAGATCGAGTCGCTTTCAAAGCCCGAGACGTATTGCGCGACATTGTCCTGTTCGATACGGAAGGCGGCGAAGCTGGCATTCAGACGGCCGTCGAAAAAGGCCGCTTTGAGCCCGGCTTCGTAGGTGTCGCCTTCAATCGCGTCAAGCAGCTTGCGGTCGGCGTCCTTGGTGTTCTGCGGGCGGTAGATCTTGGTGTAGCTGCTGTACACCGACCAGATATCGTTGAGGTCGTAGACCACCCCGGCATAGGGTGTGACCACGCCGGTCTGCTTGTAACTGGTGCGCGCGTCGGTGGCGGTCGGATCGTAGAAATCCGTGGTGTCGTTGTTGCTGAAATTGCTCACGCGGGTGCCGAGGATCACCGACAAGTCATCGGTAGGTTTCAGGCGGGTCGCCAGGTAGGCGCCGGTCTGGCGCTGCACGATGTCATTCTGACCGCTGCGTGGAATGTTCGGTTTGGCGTATTCGCCACGCCAGTCATAGATGCTGCCGCCCACCGGCGGGTAGACCGAACCGTAGACCGGCACGTCCTGTTTGGAGCGGGTCGCCATAAAGCCCATGATCAACTCATGCTCGCGGCCAAGCAGGCTGAACGGGCCGCTGAGGTTGACGTCGAGGGTGTTCTGCACCTGGTCGCCCTTGTACTTGCCCATGAACATGTACATGCCTTCGCCGGTGACCTGGTCCGGGTTGCCGCCGCTGGCGGAGGCGAGCAGGGTGTCGTGCTGGCTGCGCTTGCGGTCCAGGCTGACTTTCAGCGACCAGTCGTTGGCGAGTTTTTGCTGGACCGAGGCGAAGATCGTCTGGTTCTGGAAGTCGCGGCGGCTCCAGTCGGCGGCCGGGTTGAACGAGCGCGAGAAATTCGTGCGATTGCCGTTGCTGAAGTACATCGGGAACCCGGTCCAACTTGCACCACGGGAGCGGGTGTCCTGCTGGTCGATGCCGAAGGTCAGCAGGGTGTCGGGGGTGAGATCGGCTTCGAGGATGCCGTAGGCAATGTCCTTGGTGTTCTGGTAGTGGTCCAGGTAGGACGAGCGATCCTGATAGACCCCGACAAAACGCCCACGCACATTGCCCGACTCGGTCAGCGGCCCGGAGATATCACCTTCGGTGCGGTAGTTGTCCCAGGAGCCCACGGTGCCGGTCACCGAGGCCTTGAATTCCTTGGTGGGCTTTTTGCGGATCAGGTTGACCGTAGCCGATGGATCGCCCGAGCCGGTCATCAGGCCCGATGAACCCTTGATGATTTCCAGGTGGTCGTACACCGCCATATCGGTGCTGGTGGTGCCGTAGTCATACACGCCGTCATAGGTGGAGTTGACGCCGTCGTATTGGAAGTTGGTGATCGGCAGGCCCCGGCTGGAGAACTCCCAGCGCTCGCTGTCGTAGTTCTGCACGCTGACGCCAGGGGCGCGGCGCAGGGTGTCGGCAATGTTATTGGAGCCCTGGTCATCCATCTGTTGGCGGGTGATCACGGTGACCGACTGTGGGGTCTCGCGGATCGACAGTGGCAGGCCGGTGGCCGAGGCCATCGAGCCGGTGGTGTAGGAGTGGCTGTCTTCGGTGGTGGCCCCCAGCGCCACGCCGGAAATAGTGGTGGCGCCCAGCTCCAGTTCGCCGGTATTGAGGGGCGTAAGCTCCAGCACGTAGCCATTGTTGCCCTGAGGCCGGGCCTGCAGGCCGCTGCCTTGCAACAAGCGCTGTAAACCGGTGGCCGAGGTGTAGCTGCCGCTCAGGCCCGGGCTGGTCTTGCCCGCCGCCAGGCTATTGTGGCCGGCGATGAAAATCCCCGACTGTTCGGCAAAACGGTTCAACACGCTGACCAAAGATCCTGCGCCGATGCTGTAGCTGCGGGCGGTTTCCTGGGTCGACGGCGTTTCTGTCGCCTGTACGGTAAGTGGGCCCAGGCAGAGCAGGGTAGCGGTGATGGCCAGCGCCAAGGGGCGCAGCGTGAAAGCAGCGGGTTGCGACATGGAAGGTTCCCTACGGGTTCGGCGAATGTGAAAGCGTCTGTTGGGTTAACCGAACGAACGTTGAAAAGGGGAACTGGGGGAACCGATTTTTTTTGTGGCGCAGTTAGTGGGGTGAGTGGGCTGTCGTGGAGGCTTTTGTGGAGGCTTTTGTGGAGAGGGGGCTTGTCCCCCGTTGGACTGCGTAGCAGGCCCATTTTTGGGGTCGCTTCGCAACCCAACGGGGGACAAGCCCCCTCGCCACAAAAACGTCCCGCCCCACGACAGCCCGGTCATCAGGTAGGGTGTATTTTCGGCCCGACGCTGACCCACCACGGCATCACTTTGTCTACCTGGATCGGCAACGCCGCCTCCAGCAGCTGCAACGCATATTCGCTGTCCTTGAGGGGGAATGAACCCATCACCGGCAGGTGAGCCACTGCCGGATCGCATCCAAGGTGCCCGGGGCGGTAGCGATTCAGTTCGCTGATCAATTGACCCAGGGGCAGGTTGTCTGCCAACAGCACGCCCCGGCTCCAGGCCTCGCGGGTGGCGGATGCCGCAACGGTGCTGCGGATCGTGCGTCGATCGAACACCGCCTGTTGCCCTGCCTCGATAATGCGCACCTGTTGGCCGTCGGCGGTACGCACTTCTACCCGGCCGTCGAAGACGTTGAGGGTGGTGTCGTGCTCGCCTTGCAGCACGCTGAAGCGGGTGCCCAGGGCACGCAGGCGGCCGTGGGTGGTGTCGACCAGGAACGGGCGCTGCAGGTCCTTGGCGGTATCGATCAGTACTTCGCCAAAACGCAGGTGCAACAAGCGTTGGTGTGCGTCGAAGCGTACGTCCATGGCGCTCAAGGCGTTGAGCCAGATATGCGTGCCATCGCCGAGCAACGCATCGCGGATCTCACCGCTGGCGGTGGCGTAGTCGGCGCTCCAGCCGCCGATCACCCGGGGCAGGGCGGTGCCGCGCCAGGTGCCCCAGGTCAATGCTGAACCGACACCCAACACCAATAGCGTCTTGAGAGTTTGCCGGCGGGTGCTGCGCAGGGCCCGTCCCGCGCCGACGGGCTCGTCGGTCAGGGGCGCAAAGCGTTGGCTGACGCGTTCGACGTAACGCCAGGCGGCTTGGTGCTCGGGATTCTGCCCCAGCCAGGTCTGCCAATGCTGTTGTGCCTGGCTACCGCCCTGCGGGTCCTGCAGGCGCACATACCAAAGGGCTGCCTGTTGCAGGCTGGCGTGACTGAGTTTTGCGCTGGTGTTCATTCCACCAGCAACCCGTCGAGTTCGGCTTCCAGCACCGCGCAGTGCAACAGCGCCTGGGCCATGTATTTTTTCACCATGCGCTCACAGACCCCCAATTGCAGGGCGATTTGCTTGTAAGTCAGGCCATGCAGCTGCGCCAGCAGGAAGGCGTCGCTGACCTTGCGCGGCAGGCGCGCGAGCATGGCGTCTACCTCGTACAGGGTTTCGACGATGATCGCCCGCTGCTCAGGTGATGGCTGCAGCGCTTGTGGGCGGTCGGCGAGGCTTTGCAGCCAGGCCTGTTCCAGTTGGCGGCGGCGCCAATGGTCGATGCACAGGCCACGGGCGATGGTCGCCAGGTACGAGCGCTCGCGCACCGCGTCGGCCTGGTCGGGCGGGCGCTTGAGGACGCGGATAAAGGTGTCTTGCGCCAGGTCGGCGGCATCCCAGCGATTGCTCAGGCGCCGGCGCAACAGTCCGAGCAGCCAGGAGTGGTGGCTGCCATAGAGCTGACTGAATGAAGCGGGGGAAGTCGACACAATATCCAACCGGCGCAGAAGCCATGACGTGAATAGGAATTGGTCGCGATTAAATCAAAGGCCTGCGGGCAGCGCAAATGATATTGGTTTGCTTTTGCGAAAGACTTTGCCTGCAGATCTGCACAGATCAAATGTGGGAGCTGGCTTGCCGGGCGAGACAGCTCCCACAGGAACCTCCTCAATCAGATGCGAGAGGTCGGCACCAGGAACGCGGCCTCCAGCAACTGCCGGGTATAGGCATGCTGGGGAGCGGCGAAGATGGTCTTGGCATCGCCCTGTTCCACCACCTGGCCTTGCTTGACCACCATCAACTGATGGCTCAGGGCTTTGACCACCGCCAGGTCGTGGCTGATAAACAGGTAGGTCAGGTTGTACTTGGCCTGCAGGTTGCGCAGCAGTTCTACCACCTGGCGCTGTACTGTGCGGTCCAGGGCCGAGGTCGGTTCATCCAGCAGGATCAGGCGTGGCTTGAGCACCAGGGCGCGGGCGATGGCGATGCGCTGGCGTTGGCCGCCGGAGAATTCGTGGGGGTAGCGGTGGCGGGTCTGCGGGTCCAGCCCCACTTCCTTGAGCGCGGCGATAATCGCTGCTTCCTGCTCCGCTGCCGTGCCGATCTTATGGATGCGCAAGCCTTCGCCGACGATCTCGCTGACGCACATGCGCGGGCTCAGGCTGCCAAACGGGTCCTGGAACACCACCTGCATTTCCCGGCGCAATGGCCGTACCTGTTGTTGGGTCAGTTGATCCAGTTGCTGGCCTTCAAAACGGATCCCGCCCTTGCTGCCGATCAACCGCAGGATCGCCAGGCCAAGGGTGGACTTGCCGGAGCCGCTTTCGCCGACGATGCCCAGGGTCTGGCCCTGGGGTAGGCTGAAGTGGATACCGTCCACGGCCTTGACGTAATCGACGGTGCTGCGCAAGAAGCCTTTCTTGATCGGGAACCAGACCTTGAGGTCGTCGACCTCCAGCAACGGCGGGCCTATCGCGTTGCTGGCCGGCCCGCCGCTAGGTTCGGCGGCCAGCAGTTCCTGGGTGTACGGATGTTGTGGGGAACGGAACAGTTCCTCACAGGACGCCTGCTCGACAATACAGCCGCGCTGCATCACACACACGCGGTGGGCAATGCGCCGCACCAGGTTCAAGTCATGGCTGATCAGCAGCAGCGCCATGCCCAGGCGCGCCTGCAACTCCTTGAGCAGTTCGAGGATCTTCAACTGCACGGTCACGTCCAGAGCCGTGGTCGGCTCATCGGCGATCAGCAGTTCTGGCTCGTTGGCCAGGGCCATGGCGATCATCACCCGCTGGCGCTGACCGCCGGACAATTCATGGGGCAGGGCCTTGAGGCGCTTGTGCGGCTCGGGGATGCCCACCAGCTCCAGCAGCTCCAGGGTGCGCAGGGTCGCGGCCTTGCCGGTCAGACCTTTGTGCAGGCCCAGCACCTCGTTGATCTGCTTCTCGATGGAGTGCAGCGGGTTCAGCGAGGTCATCGGTTCCTGGAAGATCATCGCAATGCGGTTGCCGCGAATCTGCCGCAAGGGTTTTTCTTTCATGGTCAAGAGATCCTGCCCGGCATACCCGATAGTGCCGGACGGATGCCGCGCCAGGGGGTAGGGCAGCAGGCGCAGGATCGAGTGGGCCGTCACCGATTTGCCCGAGCCGCTTTCGCCGACCAGGGCCAGGGTTTCACCACGGCGGATATCGAAGCTGATGTTTTCCACCACGCGCTGATGTTGCTCGCCGGTGACGAACTCGACACTGAGGTCGCGGACTTCGATCAGATTGTCCTGGTTCATCTCATTTCCTCGGGTCGAAGGCATCGCGAGCGGACTCGCCGATAAACACCAGCAAACTCAACATAATCGCCAGCACCGCAAAGGCGCTGATGCCCAGCCACGGCGCCTGCAGGTTGGATTTGCCCTGGGCTACCAGCTCGCCCAGGGATGGCGAGCCGGCGGGCAGGCCGAAGCCCAGGAAGTCCAGGGCGGTCAGGGTGCCAATCGCGCCGGTAAGGATGAACGGCATAAAGGTCATGGTCGAGACCATGGCATTGGGCAGGATATGGCGGAACATGATCGCGCCGTTCTGCATACCCAGGGCCCGCGCCGCGCGTACGTATTCCAGGTTGCGTCCGCGCAGGAACTCGGCGCGCACCACGTCCACCAGGCTCATCCACGAAAACAGCAGCATGATCCCCAGCAGCCACCAGAAGTTGGGCTGGACGAAGCTGGCGAGGATGATCAGCAGGTACAGCACCGGTAAACCGGACCAGATTTCCAGGAAGCGCTGGCCGGCCAGGTCGACCCAGCCGCCATAGAAGCCCTGCAAGGCACCGGCTGCGACGCCAATGATCGAGCTCAATACCGTGAGGGTCAGGGCAAACAGCACCGAGACCCGAAAGCCATAGATCACCCGCGCCAGCACATCCCGCCCCTGGTCATCGGTGCCCAGCAGGTTATCGGCCGACGGCGGTGCCGGTGCCGGGACTTTCAGGTCGTAGTTGATGCTCTGGTAGCTGTAGGGGATCGGCGCCCACAGCGTCCAGGCATCCTTGGCCTTGAGCAGTTCGCGGATGTATGGGCTTTTGTAGTTGGCTTCCAGGGGGAATTCGCCGCCGAAGGCGGTTTCCGGGTAGCGCTTGAGCGCCGGGAAGTACCAGTCGCCGTCGTAATGCACCGCCAGCGGTTTGTCGTTGGCGATCAACTCGGCGCCCAGGCTCAGGCCAAACAGGATCAGGAACAGCCACAGCGACCACCAGCCGCGCTTGTTGGCCTTGAAACGTTCGAAGCGGCGGCGATTGAGGGGGGATAGATTCATCTCAATGCTCCCGGCTTTCGAAGTCGATGCGTGGGTCGACCAGGGTGTAGGTCAAATCACCAATCAGTTTCACCACCAGGCCCAGCAGGGTGAAGATAAACAGGGTGCCGAACACCACCGGGTAATCGCGGTTGATCGCCGCCTCAAAGCTCATCAGGCCGAGGCCGTCGAGGGAGAAGATCACTTCCACCAGCAAAGAGCCGGTAAAGAAGATACCGATAAAGGCCGAAGGGAAGCCTGCGATCACCAACAACATGGCGTTGCGGAATACGTGGCCGTAGAGCACGCGGTGATTGGTCAGGCCCTTGGCCTTGGCGGTGATCACGTACTGTTTGTTGATCTCGTCGAGAAAGCTGTTCTTGGTCAGCAACGTCATGGTGGCGAAGTTACCAATCACCAGGGCCGTGACCGGCAGCGCCAAATGCCAGAAGTAGTCGAGGATCTTGCCACCCCAGCTCAGTTCGTCAAAGTTGTTGGACGTCAGCCCCCGTAGCGGGAACCAGTCGAAATAACTGCCGCCGGCAAATACCACGATCAACAGGATGGCAAACAGGAACGCCGGGATCGCATAGCCGACAATGATTGCCGAACTGGTCCACACATCAAAGTGGCTGCCATGGCGGGTGGCCTTGGCGATCCCCAGGGGGATCGAGACCAGGTACATGATCAGGGTGCTCCATAACCCGAGGGAAATGGACACCGGCATCTTCTCCTTGATCAGGTCGATGACCTTGGCATCGCGAAAAAAGCTGTCGCCAAAATCCAGCTGGGCGTAGTTCTTGACCATGATCCACAAGCGTTCCGGCGCCGATTTGTCGAAGCCGTACATTTTCTCGATTTCCTTGATCAGCGTCGGGTCCAGGCCCTGGGCGCCGCGGTAGCTGGAACCGGCCACCGAGACTTCGGCGCCGCCACCGGCGATGCGACTGGTGGCGCCTTCAAAGCCTTCGAGCTTGGCGATCATTTGTTCCACCGGGCCGCCGGGCGCGGCCTGGATGATGACAAAGTTGATCAGCAAAATGCCAAACAGCGTCGGGATGATCAGCAGCAACCTGCGAAAAATATAAGCCAGCATGTCAGTCGCCTCCGCTCGCCGGGTCGGCGCTGGTGTCTGTAGGAGGCGTCACTGCCGGCGGTGTGTTGGGTTTGATCCACCAGGTATTGATGCCCACGTCATAGCGCGGCGGGACCTTGGGGTGGCCGAGGTGATTCCAGTAGGCCACGCGGTAGGTCTTGATGTGCCAGTTGGGGATCACGTAGTAGCCAAACTGCAAGACCCGATCCAGGGCCTTGGCGTGGGCCACCAGGCTGTTGCGTGAGTCGGCGTTGATCAACTGCTCCACCAATTCGTCGATGGCCGGGTCCTTGAGGCCGATGTAGTTGCGGCTACCGGGGTTGTCGGCACTGCCCGATTGCCAGAATTCCCGCTGCTCGTTACCGGGTGACGAGGACTGTGGGAAGCTGCCGACCATCATGTCGAAATCCCGCGAGCGCACGCGGTTGACGTACTGCGACACATCGACCCGGCGGATCACCAGCTCGATGCCCAGGTCCGCCAGGTTGCGCTTGAAGGGCAGCAGGATGCGCTCGAAGTCGGTCTGAAACAGCATGAATTCGATGCTCACCGGTTTGCCGTGGGTGTCGACCATCTTGTCGTCGACGATGCGCCAGCCGGCTTCCTGCAACAGTTGGTAGGCTTCGCGTTGCTGGGTGCGGATCATGCCGCTGGCATCGGTTTTTGGCGGGGCGAAGGCTTCGGTGAATACTTGCGGCGGGATTCGGCCGCGCAACGGTTCGAGAATCGCCAGTTCGGCGGGGCCGGGCAGGCCGGTGGCGGCCATGTCCGAGTTTTCGAAGTAACTGCGGGTGCGGGTGTAGGCACCGTTGAACAGTTGTTTGTTGCTCCATTCAAAGTCCAGCAACAGGCTGATGGCCTTGCGCACCCGCACGTCCTCGAACATCGGCTTGCGGATGTTGAACACAAAGCCCTGCATCCCGGTGGGATTGCCGTTGGGCAGTTCTTCCTTGATCAGTCGACCCTCGGCGACGGCCGGCACGTTGTAGGCATTGGCCCAGTTCTTCGCCGTGGTTTCCTGCCAATAGTCGAATTGCCCGGCCTTGAGGGCCTCCAGGGCCACCGTGCTGTCACGGTAGTAATCGCTAATGCGGTAATCGAAGTTGTACAGGCCCTTGTTGATCGGCAGGTCCTTGGCCCAGTAATCCTTTACCCGCTCGTATCGGATCGAGCGCCCCGGCTTGACCTCGGCCACCTTGTACGGGCCGCTGCCCAGGGGAATCTCCAGGCTGCTCTTGGCAAAGTCGCGCCCGGCCCACCAATGCTTGGGCAACACTGGCAACTGGCCGAGGATCAGTGGCAATTCGCGGTTGCTGGTGTGTTTGAACTTGAACAACACCCGCAGCGGGTCTTCGGCCACCACTTCGGCGACGTCAGCGTAGTAGGTGCGGTAGATGGGGCTGCCTTGCTTGATCAGGGTTTCAAAGGTGAACACCACGTCTTCAGCGTGTACCGGATGGCCATCGTGGAAGCGCGCTTCGGGCCGCAGGTAAAAGCGTACCCAACTGTTATCGGGGGCTTTTTCGATCTTGCCGGCGATCAGGCCGTACTCGGTGATGGGCTCGTCCAGGCCTTGTTGGGCCAGGGTGTCGAAGACCAGGCCAATATTGTCGGCAGGCACGCCTTTGCTGATAAACGGGTTGAGGCTGTCGAAGCTGCCCATGGCTGACTCGCGAAAAGTCCCGCCTTTGGGCGCGTCGGGATTGACGTAGTCAACGTGCTTGAAGTTGGCCGGGTACTTGGGCGGTTCGTCATAGAGGGTCAAGGCATGTTGGGGGGCGGCAACGGCCTGGGCGCAAAATAACAGGCCGCTGATAATCGCAGTACGCAAAGGCATCATTGGGGTTTCTCCGAAGCTTTCAGCCACCACGCGCTCAGGCCCAGGCTGTAGGGCGGCGTGGTCACGAAGGCGAACCGGTTACGGTACGCCAGGCGATGATAGTTGAGATACCAATTGGGAATACTGTAGTGCTGCCACAGCAGGACCCGATCCAGGGCCCGGCCGGCGGCGATTTGTTGGTCGCGGGTCTGTGCGGCGAGCAACTGCTCCAGCAGGTGGTCGACTACAGGGTTGGCGATGCCCGCGTAATTCTTGCTGCCCTTGATCCCGGCCTGGCTGGAGTGGAAGTACTGCCACTGCTCAAGGCCGGGGCTGAGGGTCTGGTTGAGCGTCATCAGGATCATGTCGAAGTCGAACTGGTCGAGGCGCTGCTTGTACTGCGCACGGTCCACGGTGCGCAAGTGCGCATCGATGCCGATGCTGCGCAGGTTTTCCACATAGGGTTGCAGGATCCGCTCCAGGTTTGGATTGACCAGCAGGATTTCGAAGCGCAGCGGCTGCCCATTGCTGTCGAGCAGGCGCTGGCCGGACAGTTTCCAGCCGCCTTCGGCCAGTAGGCCGAGGGCGCGGCGCATGGCTTCGCGGGGGATACCGCGACCGTCGGTCTGCGGCAGGCTGAAGGCTTGGGTAAACAGATTGGCCGGTAATTGTTCGCGGTAAGGCGAGAGCATCAGCCATTCATGGCCCACGGGCAGGCCGCTGGCGGAGAATTCGCTGTTGGGGTAGTAGCTCAAGGTGCGTTTATAGGCGCCGCTGAATAGTGTGCGGTTGGTCCACTTGAAATCGAACATCAGCCCCAGGGCCTCGCGCACCTTGGCCTGGCTGAAGGTGGCGCGGCGGCTGTTCATGAACAGGCCCTGGCTTTGGGTCGGGATCTGATGGGCAATCTGTGCCTTGATCACCTCGCCACGGTTGACCGCCGGGAAGTTGTAGCCATTTGCCCAGTTCTTGGCCTGGTGTTCGATATAGATATCGAACTCGCCGGCCTTGAACGCCTCGAAGGCCACGTCGCTGTCGCGGTAGAACTCCACCTCGACCTTGTCGTAGTTGTAGAACCCGCGATTGACCGGCAGATCCTTGCCCCAATAGTCCTTGACCCGTTCGAACACCAATTGCCGGCCTGGCTGGACCTGGCTGATCCGATAGGGCCCACTGCCCAGCGGCGCCTCGAAGGTGGTGGCCTTGAAGTCGCGGTTCTTCCAGTAGTGTTGGGGCAGCACCGGCAACTCGCCCAGGCGCAGGATCAGCAGCGGGTTGCCGGCGCGCTTGAACACAAAACGGATGCGGTGTGGGTTGAGTACATCCACCCGGGCCACTTCCTGCAGGTTGGTGCGGTATTGCGGATGGCCTTCGGTCAGTAATGTGCGATAGGAAAACGCCACATCGTCGGCGGTGATGGGCTTGCCATCATGAAAGCGCGCTTGCGGACGCAGGTTGAACACCACCCAGCTGCGGTCTTCGCTGTACTCCACCGATCGGGCAATCAGGCCATAGCTGGACGTGGGTTCGTCGCCGGAAGGCGCGTACTGGCCGGTGCCGACCATCAGCGGCTCATTGAGCTCATTGACGCCGTATTGCAGGAAATTGGCGGTGGAGACCGGGCTTGAGCCCTTGAAGGTATAAGGGTTGAGGGTGTCAAACGTGCCAAACGCCATGACCCGCAAGGTGCCGCCCTTGGGCGCTGCGGGGTTTACCCAATCGAAGTGGGTGAATTTGGCCGGGTACTTGAGCGTACCGAACTGCGCATAACCGTGGTTCTCGGTAATGGTCGCGTTCGCACAAAAGCTCAAGGCCAGACTTATTAGTAGAAGGAGGGGACGCTTCAAGTCAGAGATCCGATCCGGGCGGCTTGGGCTTTATGATCGGTACAGTAACAGCTTGTTCCACTTGGAAAAAGACTGTTGAAAAGACCAAAAATCAATGTGGGAGCGGGCTTGCTCGCGAAAGCAGTGCGTCAGGCGAAAAATGTATCACCTGATGCACCGCTTTCGCGAGCAAGCCCGCTCCTACAAGGGGTCAGCGTGGTCCGGAAACCACCAGCATCTGCCCAGGTTTCAGCGCCTGGCCAGTGCGTGGGTTCCAACGCTTGAGATGTTGCATCTCGACGTTGAAACGCTTGGCTACCATGTACAGCGAGTCACCTTTCTTGACCTTGTACTGCACCGGTTTCTTGCCGCCAGCCTTGGCCACCAACTTGCGGGTGTCCTGCATTACCAGGGTCTGGCCGACTTTCAAGGCCTGGCCATTGAGCTTGTTCCAGCGCTGCAGGTCATGCACGTCGACCTTGTTGGCCTTGGCAATCAGCGTCAGGTTATCGCCGCTCTTGACCTTGTAGCTGCGCGAGCGTCCGGCCACGGTCTTGTGCTCGACTTCGTCAAAGACCGGCTTTTTCGGGCGCAGGCTCAACAATTCCTCGGGGTTCATCGAGGACAGGCTGCTGGCCAGCAATTGCGCCTTGGAGGTGGGCACCAGCAAATGCTGGGGACCGTCCAGGGTGGTGCGCTGCTTGAAGGCCGGGTTGAGCTGGAACAGTTCGTCTTCGTCGATTTCGGCCAGCGCGGCGACCCGTGACAGGTCCATGCTTTGCTTGACTTCGACCACTTCAAAGTACGGCGTGTTGGCAATCGGGTTCAGGTTGACGCCGTAGGCCTCGGGGGCCAGCACCACCTGGGAAAGCGCCAGGAACTTGGGCACGTAGTCCTTGGTTTCCTGGGGCAGCGGCAGGTTCCAGTAGTCGGTGGGCAGGCCGAGCTTCTCGTTGCGCTCAATGGCCCGGCTGACCGTGCCTTCGCCTGCGTTATAGGCCGCCAGGGCCAGCAACCAGTCGCCGTTGAACATGTCATGCAGACGTGTCAGATAGTCCAGGGCAGCGGTGGTGGAGGCGGTGATATCGCGGCGGCCATCGTAGGCGCGGGTCTGGCGCAGGTTGAAGTAGCGCCCGGTGGAGGGAATGAATTGCCACAGGCCGACTGCATCGCTGCGCGAATAGGCCATTGGGTTGTAGGCACTTTCAATTACTGGCAGCAGGGCCAGCTCCAAGGGCATGTTGCGTTCTTCAAGGCGTTCGACGATGTAGTGAATATAGAGGCTGCCGCGTTCGCCGGCGTTCTCCAGGAACGATGGGTTGCTGGCGAACCACAGGCGCTGTTGCTCGATACGCGGGTTGACGCCCACGCCATCCTGCAACTGAAACCCCTGGCGCATGCGTTCCCAGACATCCTGGGGTACCTGCGGGCTTGGCTTCTCTGAGAGCCAAAGGGGTTTTTGCTTGATCTTGGCAGCAAATACGGGTTTGGGTTGCACGGTGGATTGTGCAGCGAAATTATTGGTTTGGCAGCCCGCCAGAGTTGCGGATACGGCCACCGCAATGGCTTGAGCCAGGCGGGTCAATGCGTCTGAATGGTTGGATTTACGAATAGATGACGACATTGGCTGGAAGTTAGTTCCGGGCAAAAATGTCGGGCGATTCTAGAAAGCGCTTGGGTTCCGGTCAACCATTCAGAAATTTCGTACCAGAACCTGTCTGCTTAGAACGTATCTTTCCAAGCGCGCAAGCTAGCAAATACCTCACTCCCAGAGCGGTTATCACGGCCATTCCGCTCGTCCGCTTTTTGTTTAACGGATGTTTCAGCGGTGCGCAGAAAAGGGTTAGTCAATTTTTCCAGGGCCAGGGTCGAAGGTAATGTCATCTTGCCGCCTGCGCGCAGTTCGCCGACTTTAGCCACGCGTTCGGCTATATCGGCGTTATCCGGTTCCACTGCCTGGGCAAAGCGCAGGTTACTTTGTGTGTATTCGTGGGTGCAGTAGACCAGCGTGTCAGCGGGCAGGGCGGCCAGGCGTTCCAGGGAGTTGTACATCTGTTCTGGCGTGCCCTCGAACAAACGCCCGCAACCGGCGGCGAACAGGGTATCGCCACAGAACAGCAAGCCATGACGATAAAAGGCTATGTGTCCCAGGGTATGTCCTGGTACGGCGAACACGTCGAGGTCCCAGCCCAGCACCTTGATACGGTCGTTATCATTGAGCGCGACGTCGCGGGCCGGGATCTGTTCGTTGGCCGGGCCATAGACCGTGGCGCCCGAGGCTTGCTTGAGCTGCTCAACGCCGCCGACGTGGTCGTGGTGGTGATGGGTCACCAGGATGTCGCTGAGGGTCCAATTGGGGTGCTCTTCAAGCCACTTCAGCACGGGCCCGGCATCACCGGGGTCGACCACCGCGCAACGATGGCTGTGATGGTCCTGTAACAACCAGATGTAGTTATCGGTGAAGGCGGGCAGGGCACTGATCTGTATCATTCTTCTATTCGCCAAGCTGGACACATTGGTGCATCTTAGAACGTCTTGGCGAGTTGGAGAATGCAATGACTGATAAAGCGTTCGCCCAGGCCGATCCTGAGTGGCTGGCCTTGATCAGCGCAGCCCGTGATTGGCTGTCCGGGCCGATCGGGCAATTTCTGCTGGAACAAGAGCGGCTTATGCTCGAAGAAGAGCTGGAGCGCTTCTTTGGCGGTTACCTGGTGCACTACGGCCCTTCGGCCCAGACCCCGCCGCCCGCGCCCCAGGTGCAGCGCAATGTTCGCCTCGGTGCGCCGTTGCCGGGGGTCGAGATTGTCTGCGAAGAACAGGCGTGGCCCTTGAGCGAGCATGCCGCCGACGTGGTGGTGATGCAGCATGGCCTGGATTTCTGCCTGTCTCCCCATGGGTTGCTGCGTGAAGCAGCCAGCGCCGTACGGCCTGGTGGCCATTTATTGATTGTTGGCATCAACCCCTGGAGTTCGTGGGGCCTGCGGCACGTATTTGCCCAGGATGCGCTGCGTCAGGCCCGCTGCATCTCGCCCTCGCGGGTCAGCGACTGGTTGAACCTGCTGGGCTTCGCGCTGGAGAAACGCCGCTTCGGGTGCTATCGTCCGCCGCTTGCCTCGCCCAAGTGGCAGGGCCGTTTGGCTGGCTGGGAGCGCCGGGCCGGGGCCTGGCAGTTGTCTGGTGGCGGTTTCTACCTGTTGGTAGCCCGCAAGATCGTAGTCGGGCTGCGGCCGGTCAGCCAGGTAAGGCGCGAGCCGATGGGCAAATTGGTGCCGATGCCCCTGGCCAAGGTCAATCGTCGCTCCAGCGAGCCATAAATCATTTTTTGGAATTCAGGTCGTAGTGTTCGACCTCGGGAGCTGCCGGTCGATTGCCGGTAACCCGCTTTGATGGATAGCGTAATGACCGATAGCGTAGAACTCTTTACCGACGGCGCCTGCAAGGGCAATCCTGGTCCTGGCGGCTGGGGCGCCTTGCTGGTGTGCAAGGGCGTGGAGAAGGAGTTGTGGGGCGGCGAAGCCAACACCACCAACAACCGCATGGAGCTGATGGGAGCCATTCGCGGCCTGGAAGAGCTCAAGCGCCGGTGCGATGTATTGCTGGTGACGGACTCGCAATACGTTATGAAGGGCATCAACGAGTGGATGGTCAACTGGAAAAAACGCGGCTGGAAAACCGCGGCCAAAGAGCCGGTGAAGAACGCCGACCTGTGGCAGTTGCTGGATGAACAGTGCAACCGCCACAACATCACCTGGAAGTGGGTACGCGGGCATATCGGCCATCCGGGCAACGAGCGTGCCGACCAGTTGGCCAATCGTGGCGTGGATGAAGTGCGTGGGTACAAACAGAGCTGAAGCTCCCCATCGCCTCGCCGGGGCTGGAAGTTACAGCGCCAGCATTGCGCAGGCGAGTTGCCCGTCCGTCTCGCGCAACGCCGGCAAAGTGCGGCGGATATGCAGCAAGGCTGACTCCAGCCGCGCACCGCGTATCTCACCCCGGCTTGCGACGTAAGCCGCCGCATCGTCCTTTGCCGCCAATACAATTTTGTCGTCCTTGAAACTGCTACTGGTGCCCTTGGTGGCACTCATCGACAGGCTGACCAGGGCATCCGTGGTCATCACAAAGCTGGTGGCCTGAGCATTGGCGGCGCTGATCAGGCACAGGGCGAGCAAGTAGTTTGGTTTGGACATGGGCGGTTATTTACGCATTGCTAAAGAGCGGCGCAGGCTACCAAGGGCCGTGATGGCAAATTGCGCAAGCTTTGCTAAATCTTGTAAAAAACTGTTGGGCGAGGGGCGTGGTGCTCCGCCATGGGGCGCTTGGGGTATAGAGCGTGTTAATATCCCGCCCCTTGAAATACACACCGTTGAGAGCTGAACCCTGATGGCCATCCGATCTGTTGTACTCGATACCGAAACCACCGGCATGCCGGTGACCGATGGCCACCGGATCATTGAAATCGGCTGTGTCGAACTGATGGGCCGTCGCCTCACGGGTCGTCATTTCCACGTGTACCTGCAACCGGATCGGGAAAGTGACGAAGGCGCCATTGGCGTCCACGGCATCACCAACGAATTCCTGGTAGGCAAGCCGCGCTTTGCGGAAGTCGCCGATGAATTTTTCGAGTTCATCAACGGCGCGCAGCTGATCATCCATAACGCGGCGTTCGACGTTGGCTTCATCAACAACGAATTCGCCCTGATGGGCCAGACGGATCGGGCGGACATCACCCGTCACTGCACGATCCTCGATACCCTGATGATGGCCCGTGAGCGCCACCCGGGCCAGCGCAACAGCCTTGATGCCTTGTGCAAGCGCTATGGCGTCGACAACTCCGGCCGTGAGCTGCACGGCGCTTTGCTCGACTCCGAGATCCTCGCGGACGTCTACCTGACCATGACGGGCGGGCAGACCAGCCTGTCCCTGGCTGGCAACGCCTCCGATGGCAATGGCTCAGCAGAAGGCTCGGGCAACCGGCCTTCGGAAATCCGCCGTCTGCCGGCAGATCGAAAGCCCACCACCATCATTCGTGCCAGCGAGCAGGACATGGCCGAGCACGCGGCACGCATGGAAGCCATCGCCAAATCGGCGGGTGCGCCGGCGTTGTGGACCCAACTGACCCAACACTAATTGCGCTCAAAAATGTAGGAGCGGGCGTGCCCGCGATTGCGGTTTGGCAGTCAGCGCATTCGTTACTGATCAACCGCCATCGCGGGCAAGCCCGCTCCCACACAAACCCATTCCCACATTAGTTATTATCTTCATTCGCCACATCCGCTCCCAGCTTCTACCCTGAGTACATCGCCCTCAGGACGCCAAGCCCTCATGTACAAAGACCTGAAGTTCCCCATCCTGATCGTGCATCGCGACATCAAGGCCGATACCGTCGCCGGTGATCGGGTCCGGGGGATCGCCCGGGAGTTGGAGCAAGAGGGTTTCAGCATCTTTTCTGCCATGGATTACGCCGAGGGCCGCTTGGTGGCCTCGACCCATCATGGCCTGGCGTGCATGCTGATCGCCGCCGAAGGCGCCGGGGAAAATACCCATCTGCTGCAGAACATGGTGGAGCTGATTCGCCTGGCGCGCCTGCGTGCCCCCAACCTGCCGATCTTCGCCCTGGGCGAGCAAGTCACCCTGGAAAATGCCCCGGCCGATGCCATGAGCGAGCTCAACCAACTGCGCGGCATTCTCTACCTGTTCGAAGACACCGTACCGTTTCTTGCCCGACAGGTGGCCCGCGCAGCGCGTACTTACCTCGATGGCCTGTTGCCGCCCTTCTTCAAGGCCCTGGTACAACACACCGCCGACTCCAATTATTCCTGGCATACCCCCGGTCACGGCGGCGGCGTTGCCTATCGTAAAAGCCCGGTGGGGCAGGCGTTTCATCAGTTTTTTGGGGAAAACACCCTGCGCTCGGACTTGTCGGTATCGGTGCCGGAACTGGGCTCGCTGCTGGATCACACCGGTCCCTTGGCGGAAGCCGAAGCCCGCGCGGCGCGCAATTTTGGCGCCGACCACACCTTTTTTGTGATCAATGGCACCTCCACGGCCAACAAGATCGTCTGGCATTCCATGGTCGGGCGCGACGACCTGGTGCTGGTGGACCGCAACTGTCACAAGTCGGTATTGCACTCGATCATCATGACCGGTGCGATCCCGCTGTACTTGTGCCCGGAGCGCAATGAGCTGGGGATCATCGGCCCCATTCCACTGACTGAGTTCAGCCGCGAGTCGATTCGCGCGAAGATCGAGGCCAGCCCCTTGACCCGTGGCCGCGAGCCCAAGGTCAAGCTGGCAGTGGTGACCAATTCGACGTATGACGGCCTGTGTTACAACGCCGAGCTGATCAAGCAGCAACTGGGCAACAGTGTCGAGGTGCTGCACTTTGACGAGGCCTGGTACGCCTACGCGGCCTTCCACGAATTTTTTACCGGGCGCTATGGCATGGGAACCTCGCGTACCCCCGACAGCCCTCTGGTATTCACCACGCACTCGACCCACAAGTTGTTGGCGGCGTTCAGCCAGGCCTCGATGATCCATGTCCAGGACGGCGGGGCGCGGCAGCTGGATCGTGATCGCTTCAATGAGGCGTTCATGATGCATATCTCTACCTCGCCGCAGTACAGCATCATCGCCTCGCTGGACGTGGCTTCGGCCATGATGGAAGGGCCCGCAGGGCGTTCGCTGCTTCAGGAAATGTTCGATGAGGCCTTGAGCTTTCGCCGGGCCCTGGCCAATTTGCGCCAGCATATCGCCGCCGATGATTGGTGGTTTTCCATCTGGCAACCGCCTTCGGTGGCGGGCATAGATCGGGTGGCGACAGCTGACTGGTTGCTGCAGCCCGAGGCCGACTGGCATGGTTTCGGGGATATCGCCGAAGACTATGTGTTGCTCGACCCGATCAAGGTCACCCTGGTGATGCCCGGCCTGACGGCGGGCGGCGCATTGAGTGATTGCGGGATCCCGGCGGCGGTGGTCAGCAAATTCCTCTGGGAACGTGGGCTGGTGGTGGAAAAAACCGGGCTGTATTCGTTCCTGGTGTTGTTCTCCATGGGCATTACCAAAGGCAAGTGGAGTACCCTGCTCACGGAACTGCTGGAGTTCAAGCGCAGTTACGACGCCAATATCAGCCTGGCCAGTTGCCTGCCATCGGTGTTCCAGCAGGGGCCGGCGCGCTATCAGGGTATGGGCCTGCAGGACTTGTGCGACCAGTTGCACAGTTGCTATCGCAGCAACGCCACGGCCAAGCATCTCAAACGCATGTACACGGTGTTGCCGGAAATCGCCATGAAGCCGGCCGATGCCTATGACCAACTGGTACGTGGCGAGGTCGAGGCGGTGTCCATCGATGCTTTGCCAGGGCGTATCGCCGCGGTGATGCTGGTGCCTTATCCGCCGGGCATTCCGCTGATCATGCCGGGGGAGCGCTTTACCGAATCGACGCGCTCGATCATCGACTACCTGGCCTTCGCCCGGGAGTTCGATAGCAGTTTCCCAGGGTTTGTCGCCGATGTGCATGGCTTACAACACGAAGACGACGGCAACGGTCGTTGTTACACCGTCGATTGCATCAAGTGTTAAGGAAGGTTATGCAAGCTGTAATGAATCCGAAGTACCCGGGGCTCAGTGTACGAGTCGCCGACGAGGGATTTGACGCCTACGTGTGGGGCAATGATTTCAGCTTCGAGGTGGGCGTGTATGGCACGCCGGAGTTGGGCAAACCCGTGGATCAGTGGGCGCTGGAGCAGATCTTGCCGTACCGTAAATGCTATGGCATTGATCCCGAGGAGTTCGCCAGCTACCGCAATGCCAGCGACAGCGCGGTTTTCATGGCGTACCTGGATGATCGGCCGGTTGGCCATATCGTCGTCAGTACCAATTGGAACGGGTATGCCCATGTCGATGAACTGGCGGTGGTGCTCCCGGCTCGCCGGCATGGCGTGGCCAAGGCTTTGCTCGATGTGGCGCAATTCTGGAGCCGCAAGAAAAACCTGCCGGGGATGATGCTGGAGACGCAGAACAATAATCTGGGGGCGTGTCGGCTGTATGAACGCAGCGGCTATGTCATGGGCGGCATCGACTACCTGCGTTATCGCGGGATTGATCCGCAGACCCGTGAGGTGGCGATTTTCTGGTATCGGCTGTTCCACTGACCAGAGGCAGGTGGTGCCTATGGGACTTTCGTGGAACTTTTTGTGGCGAGGGGGCTTGTCCCCCGCTGGGCTGCGCAGCAGCCCCAATAAGACCGCCGCGGTTTATCAGGCAGACCGCATCGCCAGAATTTGGGGCTGCTGCGCAGCCCAGCGGGGGACAAGCCCCCTCGCCACAACTGGCCCCCACAACTCCACAATAAGCCCTCTCATCTAGTTGCTCGGGGACAACACGGCCTGCGCCTTCTGCGTGACGATTTCCAGCAACGCAGTCAGCGCCGGGCTCGGGTTGCTGTCCTTGAGTGTCAACCCGTACAAGCTCACCAGGATCGGCGGCGACAATGGGCAGGTATCCAACCCGGCCTCCCGCGCGCCGCTGGCGGTGAATGGATCGACCACTGCCAGCCCTTCGCCAGCCTCGACCATGCTGCGCATCATCTGGTAGGTCTGCACCCGTGTCTGGATCACCGGCAACGGCCGCAGTGCTTGCAGCTTGCTGTCCAGCAACTGACTCAACGGGTCTTGCCCCTCCAGGCCGATCATTGCCTGGCCGGCCAGTTCTTGCAGGGCGATGTATTTCTGCCGAGGCTTGAGCCAACCGTGGGGCGCCAGCAACTGCAGCTTGCCGTGGCCCAGTACGGTGCTGGTGATTTGCGGGTGCTCGGGGTCATGCAGGCTCAGGCCCAGGTCGGCCTCATGCAGCAGCAGGCTTCTGACAATGTCGCGTGTCGGTTGGCTGGAGAGGTTGCAGGGCGTGTCCTGGAAGCGGCGGCGCAACAGCGCGATGCTTTGCGGCAATAGCTGGTTGGCCAAAGGAGGGGTACAGAGCGTACGCAGCGGCGCGGCGTGATGGTGCTTGAGGCTGCTGGCCAAGCGCTGTATAGGTTCGAGGGCTTCGTAGAGGTGGGCGATCTGCGCCTGCATGGCCAGGGTTTCGCGGGTGGCCTGCAACCGCCCGCGGACGCTGGCGAACAACATGAATCCCAACTGTTGTTCAGCGTCCTTGAGGGTGGCGTCCACATCGGACACAGCCAGTTGCAACCATTCGGCGGCGGTGCCGAGGTGCCCAGTCTGCAAAATGGCTTGAATCACTTCGATATGACGTAAACGCATGCATGAAGTCCATGTTCAGCAGGTAAGGGATTCACCGGGTGAATCCTAACCCAAGTCCGCTCATATGACTTCTGCCTGGAGGCACAGCCTTATCAAACAGGCATGTTCTCGGGTTCACGGGTCAGGGATACCTGCGACTGAACCAGAACGAAGGTGTTCTCGTCGACCTTGTTGACCCGGTCGCCAATCGCCAGTTTGTAGGAAATTACCGGTTCTGAACCGTCGCCTGAGGAGGTGGACTCCTGGAATTCATGCACGGAATAAACGCGACCTTCCGCGTCACGGGCATGGAATTGTCCGACAAGTACTGCAGCCATCTGTTTAGAACCTCTGGAGAAAAACACCGATTTGCGGTTCTGTAGACCGTCATTAAGGCGGGTAGTTTACCTACATCGAAAAAATACTATTCGCTGATGTTCCGCTTATTTTTCCTACGGGTACGCCTCGGGGCAAAACAGCTGTCGATTGGGCAAAACCTGCTGGTGATAGGTCGGCGAAGGCTCTATAACTACAGATTCCTTTAGTCAGATGTCGGGAAAGTCCCATGAGCAAGGTCTATACGATTGCCGTACTGGTCGGCAGCTTGAGAAAAGAGTCGATCAACCGCAAGGTCGCCCAGGCATTGGCCCAGTTGGCGCCGGCCAACCTCAAGCTCAGCATCGTCGAAATCGGCGAATTGCCGCTCTATAACGAAGACCTTGATGGCGCAACGCCGCCTTCGGCCTACACCACGTTCCGCCAGCAGGTGGCGGCGGCCGATGGAGTGCTGTTCGTCACCCCTGAATACAACCGTTCGGTGCCGGCAGCCTTGAAGAATGCCATTGATGTCGGCTCGCGCCCTTACGGTCAGAGCGCCTGGAACGGCAAGCCGGGGGCGGTCATCAGTGTTTCGCCGGGGGCTATTGGAGGCTTTGGCGCCAATCATCATTTGCGCCAGTCCCTGGTGTTTCTGAACGTGCCTTGCATGCAGCAGCCGGAAGCCTACCTGGGCGGCGCAGGCAGTGCGTTCGATGAGTCGGGCACGCTGTCGGAGAAAACCAAGCCGTTCCTGCAGGCGTTTATCGATGCCTATGGCCATTGGGTCGCACAGCACAAGGGCTGACGTACACAACGGCGCCTCTCGGAGCCCATAAAAAAACCGAAACCTGCGACGCCAGGTTTCGGTTTTTTTGTTTCCCGTCAGGACTTAGCGACGACGGAACAGCGGTAGCGGTTCATCCGTTGCGGCCTGGTACGTCACCGAAAAGTCCTTGAGACTTTCCAGCGCTTCGTACGGGTCTTTGTCGGCGCGCAAGGCGTAGGCATCGAAGCCGCAGCGGCGTAGATAGAACAACTGGTCGCGCAGCACATCGCCAATCGCCCGCAATTCGCCTTTGTAACCATAACGGTCACGCAGCAGGCGCGCGTTGGAGTAGTTGCGCCCGTCGGTGAAGGCTGGGAAGTTCAGGGCGATGACCTGGAAGTGCTGCACGTCATCACCGATTTCTTCGGCTTCTTCATCGGCGTCCAGCCATACGCCCAGGCCGCCATCGCGGGCCTTGAGCGCGTGACCATGCTCGCGCCACAGGGCCAGCGGTACGATCAGGTCGTCGCAGTTGGAGATGCCATCGAACGTCGCGTCCTTGGGCAGCAGGTGCCAGGTTTCGTCGACGACTTCGTTGTTCTTAATGATTCGCTGCATAGACGCGCTCCTTGAACAGGTCAATGCCGATGCGCTGGTAGGTGTCGATGAAGCGCTCATCTTCAGTGCGTTGTTCGACGTAGACGTCGATCAACTTGCCGATCACCTCAGGCATGGCTTCCTGGGCGAAAGATGGGCCGAGGATCTTGCCCAGGCTCGCATCGCGGCTGGCGCTGCCACCCAGGGACACTTGGTAGAATTCTTCGCCTTTCTTGTCCACCCCAAGGATGCCGATGTGGCCGACGTGGTGGTGACCACAAGCGTTCATGCAACCGGAGATGTTCAAGTCCAGTTCGCCGATATCGAACAGGTAGTCCAGGTCGTCGAAACGGCGTTGGATCGACTCGGCAATGGGAATTGACTTGGCGTTGGCCAGGGAGCAGAAGTCGCCACCCGGGCAGCAGATGATATCGGTCAGCAGGCCGATGTTCGGGGTGGCGAAACCGCTTTCGCGCAGCTCCCCCCACAAGGTGAACAGTTGGCTCTGCTCAACGTCCGCGAGGATGATGTTCTGCTCGTGGGAGGTGCGCAGTTGGCCAAAGCTGTAGCGGTCGGCCAGGTCGGCGACGGCGTCCAGTTGCTTGTCGGTGATATCGCCTGGCGCCACGCCGGTCGGCTTGAGCGACAGGGTTACCGCCACATAGCCAGGCTGCTTGTGTGCCAGGGTGTTGCGAGTCCGCCAGCGGGCAAAGCCTGGGTGCTGCTGGTCGAGCGCGGCCAGTTCGGCGTCCTGGTTGCCCAGGGCCTTGTAGTCCGGGTCGACGAAGTGTTTGGCCACGCGATGTACTTCGGCTTCGGTCAGGGTGGTCTGGCCGCCGCGCAGATGTTCCATTTCGGCGTCGACCTTCTGGGCAAATACCTCTGGGGTGATGGCCTTGACCAGGATCTTGATGCGCGCCTTGTACTTGTTGTCACGACGGCCATAGCGGTTGTACACACGCAGGATGGCGTCGAGGTAGCTCAACAGGTCTTGCCAGGGCAGGAATTCATTGATGAACGCGCCCACCACCGGGGTACGCCCCAGGCCGCCGCCCACCAGGACGCGGAAGCCCAACTCGCCTGCGGCGTTGTACACCGGCTCCAGGCCGATGTCGTGGACTTCGATCGCAGCGCGGTCGGAAGCCGAGCCGTTGATGGCGATCTTGAATTTACGCGGCAGGTAGGCAAATTCTGGGTGGAACGTGGTCCACTGGCGCACGATCTCGCACCAGGGGCGCGGGTCGATCACTTCATCGGCGGCCACGCCGGCGAACTGGTCAGTGGTCACGTTGCGCAGGCAGTTACCACTGGTCTGAATGGCGTGCATCTGCACGGTAGCCAGTTCAGCCAGGATGTCCGGCACGTCTTCCAGGGCCGGCCAGTTGAACTGCACATTCTGGCGGGTGCTGATGTGGGCATAGCCCTTGTCGAAGTCGCGGGCGATCTTGGCCATCATGCGCGTCTGGCGCGAAGTCAGTTGGCCGTAAGGCACGGCCACCCGCAGCATCGGCGCAAAGCGCTGAACATAAAGGCCATTTTGCAGGCGCAGAGGGCGGAACTCTTCTTCGCTCAGTTCACCTGCCAGATAGCGTCGGGTCTGATCACGGAACTGCTTGACGCGGTCCTCGATGATGCGCTGATCGTATTCGTCGTATACGTACATATAGGTCCTGTTCTCGGCAAATCTGCGCGCACGGCCGCGCACTCCCAACGGAGCCGGCGAACGATACCAGCTTGCGTTTATGCGCAAAAGTGATGTTTTAGTATATGCAAATAACCAAATGACCTAATGAGAACGGTTATCGCGATATCCACATTTGTCTTGCGGGCAATCATCGACTTTACTGTGGTCGAGTCTTAGTGCAATCAGCCATAAAACCGACAAGAGGCGATGCGATGAGCAATCCAACCAAAGCCCGTAAACCCGACAGTACCGTGGACGCCTGGGCGATTCTGTTCCTGATTATCCTGGTGGTTTCAACCGCGGTGTTCTGGGTCAGCCATCAATAGACGGCGTGGATCCCTGCGAAACTGTCCGATCTGCCGGTAAATAGCCAAGATCAAAAGGCCTATATGCCATTATCATGATCTGTCAGTTTTCGGGGTTCGGGCAGTAATGTTGAAGTTTCTCTGCGGGTGCTTGTGGTGGGTGGGAGTGACGTTCGGGACGATGGCCCAGGCCACGTCAGTGGTGTTTCTCAACCCCGGTATGTCCACTGAAACCTTCTGGGTCAGCTATGCGCAATTCATGCAGGCCGCGGCCAAGGACCTCGGCCTGGATTTGCATGTGCGCTATTCGGAGCGTGACCCGCAAAATACCCTGCTGCAGGCCCGCGAGGCGTTGCAAGGCCCGCAACGCCCGGATTACCTGGTGCTGGTCAACGAGCAATATATAGCCCCGCAGATCCTGCGCATGGCCCAGGGCAGCCAAGTGAAGCTGCTGCTCGTCAATAACGCCCTGACTCCCGACCAGATGCAGCTACTGGACGCCGGTAAGTACCCTAACTGGATGGGCAGCCTCACGACTAACGATGAGGAGGGCGGCTACCTGATGCTCAAGGAGTTGTTGCGCCAACATGGCCCTGTGCCGCCCAACGGCACCCTTGAGCTGCTGGCATTTTCCGGCGCCAAGTACACACCGACCTCGCAGGCTCGTGAGCAAGGCCTGCAGCGCGCCTTGCACGAACACCCCGAAGTACGTCTGCGCCAGTTGGTCTATGGAGAATGGAGTCGTCAGCGCGCATTTGATCAAGCGACCCTGATGTTCAAGCGGTACCCGCAGGCCACGTTGGTCTGGTCGGCCAATGATGAAATGGCTCTCGGCGCCATGCAGGCCTTGAATGGCAGCGGGCGCACGCCTGGCAAGGACGTGTTGTTCAGCGCAATCAACAGCTCTCCTGATGTGCTTCAAGCGCGCCTGCAAGGGCGGATCAGTGCGCTGGTGGCCGGGCATTTCACCTTGGGTGGCTGGGCAATGGTCATGTTGCATGATGATGCCAAGGGTGTAGATATCCAGCGCCATGGCGGGCGCGAGCGCAAGGTTAAGCTGTTCCAGTTGATTGACGCGCGCCAAGCCCAGCACCTACTGGACTTGCGGGGGCGGGAGGGCGACGGCGTAGACTTTCGCGCACTCTCGGCCGTGGGCAAACCCGCTGCCTATCAGTATCCCTTCAGCCTGCAGATGGTGTTGAAGTAGCCGCGCCTAGACCCCGGCCAGATGCACCACCAGCTTGACGATGGCAAACAGGGTCAATGCAAACACCACGGTAAATACAATCCCCAGCACCACAAAATGGCTGGGCTTGCCATGGGTAAAGTCCCGGGCGCGGTTTTTCCCGCTCTGTACGCCGAACGCGGCGGCCATCACGCTATGCAGCATCTGCCAGAAGGTCGGCGGTTTGTTGTCGGGGGCATTCATAAGTCCTCCTGTGGGGTTGGGCTACGTGGGCGGCTCCAAAGAGAATAGTCAACCCCTGGGGAATGTGCAGACGTAGTTACCGCCGCGGTGTTCAGCCGGCGTGGTGTGCTGTGGCTTTTCCTGGAGCCCACCATGACCGACTCTCCTGCATTGCCCCCCACGCCCAGTATCCACGGGCGGCTATTGAAAACCCGCACGCCACAATGGCTGATCGACGCCACTTCCCAGCGCCGCCAGGCGCTCAAGCTCAGCGATGCTTTTGTGCCGCCAGCCTATCGGCTCGCGCCCGCCGAGCAACGCCAGCAAGTGCGTGACTGCGTGGTCGCCAGCTTCACCGCGCAGACTGCCTTGGACAAGACGATGTCCGCCTTGCAGGACATAGAGACCTTCGCCCGGCCCCTACTGGTCAATGCCCTCCAAGACCAGTTCGGCGTGACCCTGGCCCCGAGGATCGAGACCTGGCTGAGCCTGCGAAAGTCACTGCAAGTGACTCACCTCAACCTCGACACGCTGACCTACGACTTTCTGAAACTGGAGCTGCTGCAAGCGGCGCTGCATAACTTTGAGGAGGCCGAGTGCGAGCAAGGGGCGTTTCACACGTCGTCGGGTTTCAAGTGGCAAGTACCGACTCGTGGCGTATCCCCCCAGAACTCATTGGTGTCTTTGCGCATGCGAGGCCTTGAAGTCCACCAATTCATAAAAATGTGCCGCACCCTGGACATCGGAGGCCAGTACCAGCGCCATATCACCGAGTTCTTTTATCCCAGCGATACCGTCGCTCAGACCACCTTGCGCGAGCAGTTCATTGCCAGCCAAAAAACAGCGATGAGGGCGGCTGCCGAGCTGGCGCTGCTGGGCAAGGATATAACCCGCGACGACTACAACATGCTGCTGTCGGTAATCGATGGCGAGCGCTCACCGCGCATCGGCGGGCAGCCGGTGTGGATCTGCGACCTGGGCCTGATGAAGCTGCGCATGACCGGCTGCGTGCTGTTTCTGGCTTTCGATGACGCCGATGTTCATTCCCCCATCCTGTACATCCCCCACGATCCCTATACCCCCCTCAAGCGCTATGCCTCTCACGCCCAAATGCTCGAGACCCTCAAGCAGCGCCTGGCTACGCCGGGCTCGGCGTCAACCCGCGTAAGCCGGCCGACGGATTACCAGCGCTTCTTCAGTCAGTTTGTCGACGCTGCCGATCACCCTCACTATTTCAGCGAGTTCACCCAGGATGCAGACGATGCCACGTTGCTCGAGAAGATCGGCTCCAACTTCGCCGGCCTGGGGCAGACGTATGAACTCATCAGCCAACTGACACCCTTTACCGTGAGCAATCTGCCGCCCATGCCGCTGGCGCCACAGGTGCCCAATCCCCAGCCCTACCTGGCGCCCTTGGCGCTGGCGTTCAAAGACCAGGCGTTTGGCAGCGACAAGATCGATCTGTGGACCTACCTGTATGAACAGCATCGGCAAAAAAGCATCGCCGATGCGGCCAGGTATGCGGTGCCCACGGCCGATGTCGATGCCAGGGTGCGCAAACAGAAACTGGCGATGCTGCTGAATGTGGGGCTGTTCGGCCTGAGTGCGGTCGCGGGGTTCGTGCCGGTGCTGGGGGAAGTAATGATGGCGGTGATGGTCGAGCAACTCTTGAGTGAGGTGGTCGAGGCCGCGCAGGAGTGGACTGAAGGCGATCGCAAGGCCGCCAAGGCTCATATCATCGATCTGGCGCAAAACCTCGCCTTGATCGGGCTGACGGCGGCGGGGGGCAAAGTCCTGAGCCGGCTCAAGCCTGAACCGGTGATCGAAGGCTTGGTGCCGGTACAACTGCCCAACGCACAGGTGCGCTTGTGGAAACCTGACCTGAGTCCCTACCGGCAGGCAGACAGTCTGGTTGCCGGCAGCACGCCCAATGCCTTGGGGCAATACACGGTCGGCACCCGGCATTACGTGCGTATCGATAACGGCGTTTACGAAAAGGTCTTCGATCCGCAACTCAAGAAATGGCGCATCCAGCACCCCCACGACCCCATGGCTTATCAGCCGGTCCTGGAGCACAACGGGGCGGGCGCCTGGCGCCATCGTCATGAGTCGCCTTTGGCATGGGATCGCCTGACCCTGCTGCGGCGCCTGGGGCACATCACTGACAGCTTCGCCGATGAGACCTTGAGGGTCATTGGCGAGGTGAGCGGCGTTGACGACGACCTGCTGCGCAAGGTTCACATGGACGGTTTGCCGGTGCCTGCGGTGCTGGCCGATACCCTGGAGCAGTTCCAGGTCGATCAGCAGGTTGAAGCGCTGATTGGCCGGCTACGTCGTGGTGCCGGGCTGGACAGTCACGATACCTACGCCGTGCCCTTGGCGGTCGAAATGCCCGGTTGGCCACAGGGGCGGGTCCTGGAAGTGTTTGAGCAGGCTGCTGTGAGTTCTCCTGTGATCGAGGAGCGGCAGGCCCTCTCAGGTCTGGGCGAACCCCAGGCGCGTCAGTTGCTCGGCACGCCGGATCGTCGACAACTGCATGGCGTGCCGCTGAGCGATGAGTGGGAAAGCGCAACCGTCAGGGTGCCGCAACCCGTGGGGCGCTCGGTGCGCTATGGCAGCCCGGGGGGCGCAGACGACGGCCGGCCCACCTTGAAAATCACCCGTGCCGAACTGCTGCAAGGCAAGCTGGCCCAGGTGGTATTGGCCGGCCTGGACGAGCAGGAAACGGCCGGCCTGCTGGGCAGCACGGCAAGTGCCGGCGCGGGGACGAGGGCACAGCAGTTCAATGAGCGCCTGGCCGAGCATGCCCTGCAACGACAGCACGCCTTGTTCGACGCGCTGTTGCATGCCAAGGGCCCGCACAGGCCTGATACAGGGCTGTTAGCGCGGCGGTTTCCCACGCTTTCCCGCCGGGGCCTTAAGGAGGTGCTGGACCGCGCCAGCCCCGAGGAACTGACAAACCTGCATCACCACGCCCGCCTGAGTAGCCGCCTGGGTCACCTGGCCCGTGTCGGTGTGCAACAAGGCCGCGTGAACCGCGCGATCAGTGGGCTGCATCGCGAAAGGCTCGCCAGCCCTGACAGTGATCGCCTGGCCTTGCATGGCCTGGAACGCCTGCCGGGTTGGCCGCAAGGTCTGCGGCTTGAGCTGCGCCTGAACAGTCATCGTGGCCCCCTGGTGGACAGCATCGGCGATACAGACGCCGCAGTGCGCCGCTACCTGGTCAAGCACGACGATCGCTTCCAGGCCTTTGATGCTGCAGGCAACGTGCTCGATAGCGGATCCGCACCGGGGCGCAACTTCTTCCAATCGATCCTCGCGGCGTTACCCGATGACACCCGTCAGGCTTTGGCGCTGACGGGGCAGGGCGCGGACCTGCAGCAGATGCTGGCGACCTATGCCAGGCGCCATCGACAGGTGGTCGCCGAGCAGATCCTGAAGCTGCGCGCCCCCAGGTCGCGGCCCTCGATACGCCTGCAGAGCGGGCGCCTGGGCTATGCGTTGTCCGGCCGCGGTCAGTTGCTGGGCATGGATGAGTATTTGGTCGCCCAGGCCCGTAATGCCTACCCCAATATCGCTGATGATGAGGTCCAGGAGTTTATCGAGGCCCGCCGACTCGACGGCGACAGCGAGCAGAAAATCGCCTTGTTGTTTGCCAACCGCCAGCGCGAGCTGACGGCCTTGCGTGCGACGCTTGAGCAGTGGGCGGGGGACCATGCCTCGCGCCTGAGCGCGGTGAATGATGTCATTGACTGTTGGCGCCAAGGCTTTGATCGGAACCGCGCTCCCCACGCCACACTGAATCTGCGTGCAGAAGAGGTGCTGCCTGAGTGGGACGCGGATTTTTCCCATGTGCAAACCCTGAACCTGTCGGGGGCCAGATTGCTGGCCCAGGAACCCACGCAGTTACTCAAGCCGTTTGCTCATGTGCAGCAGTTGGAGCTATACGTGAGCCCCAGCCAGCTCGGGGCTGTGACCCAACGCCTGGCGGACGTTTCAGGCCTGACGGCAGTCTCGATCACCGGCCCGGCGCTGACCTACACCCCGCAAGTGCTGCAGCCACTTGAGCGCATGACCGGGCTCAAGCAACTGTCCCTGACCGGCAGCCTGACCGCGCTGGACCTCAGCGGTCTGACGTCATTACGCCGCTTGAACGTATCCGGCACGCTGTCCACCTGGCCTGAAGGGCTCTTGGCACTCGAACACCTGGAATTTGTGGATTTCAGCGGGACGCCGCTACGCAACGTGCCGAGCGAGATGTTTGTCGGGCACCAACGCTTGTGGCGCGGCTTGCACATGAATTGGGCGGAATACGACGCCCATGATTTTATGCGGGTGTATGACTACCTGCACGACAACCCGGCCCATCTGGTGGATGAGCAGCGCCTGGTGCAGAGCTATTGCGAGGGCGCCTTGGCCCATTTGAAAGGTGGCGACCGGGGCTTTGTCGATCAGGTCCTCGGCGGTTTCAAGACCCAGGGCCTGACCGCGCGTCAACGGTTGGATCGGGTCAATACGGTGCGCGAGGAATACGCTCAACTGGTCGAGGTGCTGGAGCAATGGTCGGATCACGAGTCCAGTGTCGGCAGGGTGGAGGTGGAACGCCAGGTGGCCACTGAAAAGCTCCTGGATTGCTGGCGCCACGGCCTGTCGCCGCGCCTGGTCGCCGACACTGAGTTGCCTGCCACGGCCACGCACCTCGACCTGTCAGGCGCCAGTCTGGTCGATTTGCCACGGTTGCCTGCCACAGCTTTCAGCCATGTCCGCAGCTTGGACCTGAGTGATATCGGCGTCTCGTTGGAAGGCATCAATGGCTGGATCGGCCAGTTCGCCCAGCTCGACACATTGAGCCTGGCCCGAAACAACCTGATCGAGCTGCCGTCGGCGCTGGCGCAGACCCCGTCCCTGCGCCACTTGGACCTTTCCCATAACTGGCTGGTCGTCAGCCCGGCGATACAGGCACAGTTAAGCCAACTGACGGAGCTGGTGTCGCTGCGCTTGCCGTACAACCCGATCCGCAGCCTGGATGTCAGTGCACTGCGTGGCCTGCGAACCCTGGATCTGAGCCACAGTGCGCTCGATGAGTGGCCGCAAGGGGTGTTGGAGTTGCCGTCCTTGCAACGCCTGGATCTGAGCCACAGCGCCGTGACAGGCATCCCCGAGGCGGCATTGAGTGGGCATGACCCGTTGCTGCTCAATACCCATCTGCGAGGTTGTCGCCTCGACATGGCGACACGCGCCCAAGCACGACTATTTGCGCGCCGTTACCCGACAACCACCCTGCAAGCGCCTTTGGGCATCCCCCGAGAGCTCCTTGCCCAAGGCCTGACGGGGGGCAAACCCGAGTATTTTCCCGAAGATGCCTTGCGCCGTCCTGAGCTGCTGGTTGCGCTGCCCACGGCATCCGCTGCCCAGACGCCGTTGCCGCCAATTGCCCGCTTGCAACGCCTGGCCCCGGCCCTGGATGACTTGCAGGCGGCGGCTCGCATCGACGAGCTGGGCGAACATGGCCTGGATGCGCAGCAGATCCACACCCGCCTGGATGAATGGGAAGCGCAATACGCGCAGTGGGTGTCGCTGCTCAACGACTGGATGGATGTTCACGGCTACCTGGACGGCAGCTGGGTCAGTGCCCTGGATCGCCGCCGGGCGGCCGATCGTCTGTTGGAGAGTTGGCGTCACACCCTGCGCGCCACACCGCTTGCACCTGGCCTGGACGGCACACAGGTGCTGGACTTTTCCGAGCTCTCGCTGGGGGATCTGCCCAGGCTGCCCAATTATTTTGCGCATGTCACCGAACTGAACCTGAGCCGTACCCGGCTCACCGCCCAAGGCTCGAATGAGTTTCTGCGGGCCTTTCCCCATGTGCGTACATTGACCCTCAGCCACAACGGTTTGAGCGCCATACCCGATGCCCTCGCTGAGTTTCGGGCATTGCAGCGCCTGGATATGGCGAGCAATGAACTGCAGACGGCTGCACAACTGTCGGCCCTGCGCGAACTGGAATGGCTGGATCTGAGCGGGAACCTGTTGACCGAGGTGGAGCTAGGTGGTCTGGCCCGGCTGGACACGCTGTATCTGCAGCACAACCTGTTGGACGATTGGCCAATGGCGGTCCTGGAAATGCCACGCCTGCGCACTCTGGACTTGCAAGACAACTGGATCGAGACCCTGCCGGCAGCGGCACTCGAACCCGAGCATCGACAACTGCTGGCGGGGACCGATCTGTCACGCAACCGCCTTGAGCAACCGGCCTGCGAGCGCCTGCAGGTCTATCTGGCCCAGACCGGCAACGGCCTGGGTTTTTCCGCCGAGCAGCTCGACGTCATGATCCGCGGCTACCGGGAGCGCGATGAGTTGGCGGCTTTCGATTCTCCGGATTACTCCCTCAATCATCCCGACATCGAAACGCCCCAGGAGCAGAAGGCGCGCTGGTTTGCCGGTGTCGCACCGTATTCGTCAAAACACCGCCTGTGGAATCAACTGTTCGCCCAGGAAGGCAGCACGGATTTTTTCTTCATGCTCTCGCAGTTGCGCAATACCGAGGACTTTCTTGAGGCGCCGGCGGACCTGACGCAGCGGGTGTGGACGCTGCTGGAGGCGATGGATAAAAAGCCGTCCTTGCGCCGCGATCTGTTTGCCCGGGCCACGGCGCTGATGCCCGAGGTGACTTGTGGAGATGGCCGAATCCTGATGTTCAACGAGCTTGAAACCCGGGTTCTGGAGTTCCAAGCACTGAACCTCGCCGAACAGGGGCAGGACGGCGCCAGGCTGTTGAAATTTGCCCGCAGCATGCTGCGCCTGGAGGCGGTGGAGGAGATCGCCCAGAGCACTATCGACAACCGTCCGGACATTGACCCGGCGGAGATTCGCCTGGCCTTGCGCATCGGACTTGCGCAGCGCCTGGACCTGCCCCGGCAACCTTTTGGCATGTTGTATGGCGAGCTGTCGGAAGTGACCCCAGCCGACCTGGAAAGCGCTTCTGCCACGGTGCTGGAGCGTGAGCGCACCCCGGCGTTCGAGGAAAAACTGGTGGGGCTGGAGTACTGGCTCAATTATCTGAAACACAAGTACGCCGCTGACTTTTCGGCGTTGGCCCATGAAGTGGAGCAAAAGGCCGAAGCCTTGGAGGAGCGCTATCCCGACAGCGGATCGGACTACTTGCGCGATTATGCCGAGTTGGGAGCTTGGAGCGAGGAGCACCGCAAAGCCTTGGCGATTCGCCTGACCCGGCAGGAGCGCCAGGCGTTGAATCTCTGAGTGGTCATTCCTGTGGTGTTTGGGCCACTGTGGGAATGACTTTCTGTGGTGAGGGGGCTTCTGTGGTGAGGGGGCTTGTCCCCCGCTGGGCTGCGCAGCAGCCCCAAAACCTGCACCCTCGGTTTAACTGACACACCTCGGTGGTGCTATTGGGGCTGCTGCGCAGCCCAACGGGGGACAAGCCCCCTCGCCACAGAAGCCCGACTCTCACAGGAAGCCCCATTCTGAAAGGAAGCTCCATTCTCACAGGAAGCCCCATTCCCACAGGGTGAATACTGCCGGTCCTTGCAGCAGTTTCTCAGTTGTCGTATCCCAGGTTCGGTGCCAGCCAGCGTTCGGTCACGCTCAGGTCTTGCGCCTTGCGCGCGGTGTAACTGGTGACCTGGTCCTTGTCGATCTTGCCCACGGCAAAGTACTGCGCCTGTGGGTGGGCGAAGTACCAGCCGCTGACTGCCGCTGCGGGGAACATCGCGTAGTGCTCGGTGAGGAACACCCCGCTGCGACCGGCGTGCATTTCGCGGGCCTCGGGGTCCAGGAGCTGGAACAATTGGGCCTTCTCGGTGTGATCCGGGCACGCTGGGTAGCCCGGAGCAGGGCGGATGCCGCTGTATTGCTCCTTGATCAGCGCCTCGTTGTCCAGCTCTTCATCCTTGGCGTAGCCCCAGTAGTCTTTACGCACCTGTTGGTGCAGCCACTCGGCACAGGCCTCGGCCAGGCGGTCGGCCAGGGCCTTGACCATGATCGAGTTGTAGTCGTCGCCCGCATCCTGGTAAGCCTTGGCCACTTCCTCGGCGCCAATGCCGGCGGTGGTGATAAACCCACCGATATAGTCGGTCACGCCGCTGTCCTTGGGCGCAACAAAGTCGGCCAGGGAGAAGTTCGGCTTGCCATCGGTCTTGATGATCTGCTGGCGCAGGTGATGCAGCTTGGCAAGCGGCTGGCCGTCGTCGCCGTAGACCTCCAGGTCGTCGTCCTGCACCTGGTTGGTCGGCCAGAAACCGAACACGGCACGAGCACTGATGAGTTTTTCGTCGATCAGCTTCTTGAGCATTTCCTGGGCGTCGGCGTAAAGCGCGGTGGCGGCTTCACCCACCACTTCATCGGTAAGGATGCGCGGGAACTTGCCGGCCAGGTCCCAGGAGATAAAGAACGGCGTCCAGTCGATGTACTCGGCCAGGACCTTGAGGTCGATATTGTCCAGCACCTTGGCCCCGGTAAAGGTCGGCACCACCGGGGTGTAGGTGCTCCAGTCGAACTGTGGCTTCTTGGCGATGGCCGCCGCGTAGCTCAGGCGCTCGGTGCGGGCGCTGCGGTTGGAGGTGCGCTCACGCACGTCGATGTATTCCAGGCGGGTCTTCTCGACAAACCCGGCCTTGAGTTCCTTGGACAGCAACTGAGTCGCCACGCCCACTGCGCGGGAGGCGTCGGTGACGTAGATCACCGCGTCGTTGCTGTACTTGGGCTCGATCTTCACCGCCGTGTGCGCCTTGGAGGTGGTGGCGCCACCGATCATCAAGGGCAGGTGGAAATTCTGGCGCTGCATCTCGCGGGCCACGTGCACCATTTCATCCAGGGACGGCGTGATCAGCCCGGACAGGCCGATGATGTCGCACTTCTGCTCCTTGGCCACTTGCAGAATTTTCTCGGCCGGGACCATCACGCCCAGGTCGACAATGTCGTAGCCGTTGCAACCCAGAACCACGCCGACAATGTTCTTGCCGATGTCGTGCACGTCGCCCTTGACCGTAGCCATGAGGATCTTGCCCTTGGCTTCCGGCTTGTCGCCCTTTTCCAGTTCGATAAACGGAATCAAGTGGGCCACGGCCTGCTTCATCACCCGCGCGGATTTCACCACTTGGGGCAGGAACATTTTGCCGGCGCCGAACAGGTCGCCGACGATGTTCATGCCGGACATCAGCGGGCCTTCGATCACCTCGATCGGGCGTGCGAAGGACAGCCGCGATTCTTCGGTGTCTTCAACGATATGGGTGGTGATGCCCTTGACCAGCGCGTGTTCCAGGCGCTTGTTGACGTCCCAGCCACGCCACTCCTCGGTCTCGGCTTCCTTGACGCTGCCATCGCCCTTGTACTTGTCGGCGATGGCGAGGAGGGCGTCGGTGCCTTCCGGGGTGCGGTTGAGCACCACGTCTTCGACGGCGTCACGCAACTCGGCGGGGATCTGGTCGTAGATCTCCAACTGGCCGGCGTTGACGATGCCCATGGTCAAGCCGTTGCGGATCGCATACAGCAGGAACACCGAGTGGATCGCCTCGCGCACCGGGTTGTTGCCCCGGAATGAGAACGACACGTTGGACACGCCGCCGGAGGTCAGCGCATACGGCAGCTCATCGCGGATGTAGGCGCAAGCGTTGATAAAGTCCACGGCATAGTTGTTGTGCTCTTCGATGCCGGTAGCCACGGCGAAGATGTTCGGGTCGAAGATGATGTCTTGCGGCGGGAAGCCCACTTCATTGACCAGAATGTCGTAGGAGCGCTTGCAGATCTCTTTTTTGCGCGCCTCGGTATCGGCCTGGCCGGCTTCGTCGAACGCCATCACCACCACCGCCGCGCCGTAGCGCTTGCACAGTTTGGCGTGATGGATGAACTGCTCGACGCCTTCCTTCATGCTGATGGAGTTGACGATGCCCTTGCCCTGGATGCACTTGAGACCGGCCTCGATCACTTCCCACTTGGAGGAGTCGATCATGATCGGTACGCGGGAGATATCCGGTTCGCCGGCAATCAGATTGAGGAAGGTCACCATGGCCTTCTTCGAATCGAGCATGCCCTCGTCCATGTTGATATCGATCACCTGGGCGCCGGCTTCCACCTGCTGCAGGGCGACTTCCAGGGCTTCGGTGTAGTTGTCTTCGCGGATCAGCCGGGCGAACTTGGCCGAGCCGGTAATGTTGGTACGCTCGCCGACATTGACGAACAACGACTGGCGATCGATGGTGAACGGTTCCAGGCCCGACAGGCGGCAAGCCTTGGGGATGTCCGGGATCGGGCGCGGCGCATAGCCGGCCACGGCCTTGGCGATGGCCTCGATATGCCCCGGCGTGGTGCCGCAGCAGCCGCCGACGATATTGAGGAAGCCGCTCTGGGCAAACTCTTCGATGACCTTGGCGGTTTGCGAGGGCAGTTCGTCGTACTCGCCGAATTCGTTGGGCAGGCCGGCGTTGGGGTGGGCAGACACGTAGGTGTCGGCCTTGTTCGACAGCTCTTCAAGGTACGGGCGCAGTTCACTGGCGCCCAGGGCGCAGTTCAAACCCACGGAAATCGGCTTGGCGTGGGCGATGGAGTTCCAGAACGCCTCGGTGGTCTGGCCCGACAGGGTGCGCCCGGAGGCGTCGGTGATGGTGCCGGAAATCATGATCGGCAGTTCGACGCCCAGTTCTTCATACACGCCCTGCACGGCGAAGATCGCCGCCTTGGCGTTGAGGGTGTCGAAGATGGTTTCGATGAGGATCAGGTCCGCACCGCCTTCGATCAGGCCTTTGGTGGCCTCGGTGTAGTTCTCCACCAGTTCATCGAAGGTCACGTTGCGGTAGCCGGGGTTGTTCACGTCTGGCGACAGCGAGCAGGTGCGGCTGGTCGGGCCGAGCACGCCGGCGACAAAGCGCGGCTTGTCCGGGGTTTCCAGGGTCTTGGCGTCGGCGACCTTACGCGCCAGGCGCGCGCCTTCCAGGTTCAGCTCATAGGCCAGCGCCTCCATGCCGTAGTCGGCCTGGGACACCTGGGTGGCGTTGAAGGTGTTGGTTTCGAGGATATCGGCGCCGGCATCCAGGTACGCCTTCTCGATCCCACCGATCACGTCCGGGCGAGTCAGGATCAGCAGGTCGTTGTTGCCCTTGACGTCGCTCGGCCAGTCGGCGAAGCGTTTGCCACGGTAGTCCTCTTCCTCCAGCTTGTAGCTCTGGATCATCGTGCCCATACCGCCATCGAGGATCAGGATGCGTTCCTTGAGGGCTTGCTGGAGGGCTTGCAGACGAGTGCTACGATCGGACATGGGACTACTCTGGTCAGGCGGTTGCGGAGGGCGTGGATCATAGCAAACCTGTGGGCTTTTGGAGCATGCCAGGGTTTTGCATGAATATCGCTCATGTTGATGGCGGGTCGACATCGGTAGAATCGGCGCAAATTTACAGCGCACGCATTGAATCGGGACCGGATACATGTCACTTCGCCTCATTACCAGCGCCGCCCTGGCACTGGTCGCCTGCCTCGCACAGGCCAACGGAGCGGCCCCGGCCCCTTCCTATACCCGCGACATTCAACCGATCTTCACCGAGAAATGCGTGGCGTGCCATGCCTGCTATGACTCCGCCTGTCAGCTCAACCTGGGCAGTGGCGAAGGTGCTGTACGCGGCGCGAGCAAAGTCCCGGTATATGACGGCGAACGCAGCCAGGCGTCGCAGCCGACCCGGCTGTTTTATGACGCGTTTGGCAAGGCTGGCTGGCAGCGCCAGGGGTTTGCCTCGGTGCTGGATGCTCAGGGCAGCCAGGCCGCGCTGATGGCGCGCATGCTGGAGTTGGGCCATAAAACCCCTTTGGTGCCCAATGCCAAGCTGCCCGATGAGATCGTGTTGGGCCTGAACCGCGAGAACATGTGCCCGCTGCCGGGCGAGTTCGAGGCCTACGCCGGCGCGCACCCCAAGGAAGGCATGCCCCTGGCCGTCACCGGCCTGTCCGACCAGCAATACCAGACGCTGCAACGCTGGCTGGCGTCCGGCGCGCCGATTGACCAGCAAAGCCTGGCGCCTAGCGCCCAGGAGGCCTTGCAGATCCAGCAGTGGGAAAACCTGCTGAACCAGCCCGGTGCCCGGGAAAGCCTGGTGGCGCGCTGGTTGTTCGAGCATCTGTTCCTCGCCCATATCTACTTCGAAGGCGGCGAGCCGGGGCATTATTTTCAGTGGGTGCGCTCGCGTACGCCCAGCGGCCAGCCGATCGATCTGATCAACACCCGGCGTCCCAATGACGACCCGGGCACCCAGGTGTACTACCGCTTGTGGCCGGTACAAGGGGTGATCGTGCACAAGACCCACATTACCTATCCGTTCAGCGCGGCGAAGATGGCGCGGATCAAGTCGCTGTTCTATAGCGGCGACTGGCAGGTCACGGCGCTGCCGGGCTACGGACCCGGGCGCCGGGCCAACCCGTTCGAAACCTTCGAGGCGATCCCGGCCAAGGCGCGCTATCAGTTCATGCTCGATAACGCCGAATACTTCGTACGTACCTTTATCCGCGGGCCAGTGTGCCGTGGGCAGATTGCCACGGACGTGATCCGCGACAACTTCTGGACCCTGTTCCAGGACCCGGACCACGACCTGTACATCACCGATGCGCGTTATCGCGGCCAGGCCACGCCGTTGCTGGCGATGCCGGGGCAGAACGATGATGTCGGCAGTGTGTTGAGCCTGTGGCTGGCCTATCGCGACAAGCGCAATGAATACGAGGCCCTGCGCCGCGATAACTACGCGGACTTGCCGGCGCCAGGTTGGTCCACCCTGTGGGCCGGTAACGACAATGCGTTGCTGAGCATTTTCCGCCATTTCGACAGCGCCTCGGTGACCAAGGGCCTGATTGGCGAGGTGCCGCAGACGATGTGGCTGTTCGATTTCCCGTTGCTTGAGCGCACCTATTACCAGTTGGCGGTCAATTTCGACGTGTTCGGCAATGTCTCGCACCAGGCCCAGACCCGCCTGTACTTTGACCTGATCCGCAATGGCGCCGAGCAGAACTTCCTGCGCCTGATGCCGGCAGACTCGCGGGATGGGTTCCTCGATGACTGGTACCAGAACAGCGGTAAGGTCAAGTTGTGGCTGGACTATGAAGCCATCGACAACGACAAGCCAACCGGCCTGAGGCTGTATGAAAAGGACCCCAAGCGCGACTTTGCCAACCAATTGCTCGCCCGTTATGGCGGTTTGAATGCCAGCCCCGACCCGATCAACCGCTGTATCAGCGCCTACTGCTCGCGCCCCGGTATCGATCCGCAACTGCGCGATGCCGAGCAGACCCTCAGCCGCCTGACTTCCAGACCGGCGGCCGGGTTGAAGGTGATCGAGCAACTGCCGGAAGCCACCTTGCTGCGTATCCAGACCCGCAGCGGCCAGCGCGAGGTCTACAGCCTGCTGCGCAACCGTGCCCACAGCAACGTGGCGTTTATGTTGGGCGAGGCCTATCGCTACCAGCCGGGCCTGGATACCCTGACGATCTACCCAGGTGTGCTCAGCAGCTACCCCAACTTTATCTTCAACGTGCCGGCCGAGGATGTACCAGAGTTCGTCGAAGACATGGAGTTGGCCAGGGATACCACGCGCTTTGAGCGGATTGTCGAGCGCTGGGGCATTCGCCGCAGTCACCCGCAGTTCTGGGAGTACTTCCATGACATGTCGCAATACCTGCACGAAACCACGCCGGTGGAAGAGGGGGTGTTGGACATGAACCGCTACGAGAACCTATAAGCTGTACGACCCTCAGCCGGGTGTGATCTTGGCTATGTGCTGCCAGTATCGGGGGCCGTAGTCCATCAGCAGTTCCGTGCCTGCGGGGATCGTGTCCCAGGCGATCAGAAACACCATGTATTTGCCCACACACACGCTGGCTACGTTTTCTTTACCGATAGGTGGCTGGCCTGGTACCTGGTGGCTGTTTATCACGCTCAACACGTTACTGTTGCCGTGGCCACTGATGAGTGCACCGGGTGTGTGGGTCTCGAAGAGGTAGGTGCCGACCGCGTCACGGCTCTTGGCAAAAATTTCCTGGTTCAAGGATTGCTCATCAAGATGCAACTTGCCGGAGTAAGGGCCCAGTACATCGAACTGCTGCAACTCATGCCTGGCAATCAGGGACAGTCCGCGATCAGGGCCATTGTCGAGTTTCCTGACTTCAAACAGGTTGCTGAACCGCTCGTGGTGCTGACCTTCCTCGGCGATCCATTCGTGTATGTCCTCGATCATGTTCTGCTGCACCCGGGCTTTTTTTGCCGGGTTCAGGCCGGCAAATATACTGTTGTCGTTGGTAATACGGATTTTTCCCACTGGACCTTCCAGGGCCTCTGTCAGGCTGATACGGATATCGCGAGGATCCTGCAGAATGGGGGCGGCGTTGTTGATCTGATGACTGTGAGAGGGCGCCGGCGCTAAAGGCGTTGGTGCTTGAGGGTTGTCGAGCCGTGGTCGTTTGCTGGTGCTAGGTTGGGGGGCAGCAGCTGGTCGTTTGCTGGTGCTCGGTTGGGGCGCTGCAGCTGGTCGTTTGCTGGTGCTCGGTTGAGGGTCTGCGCCTGGGCGCTCTCTGGTGCTCGGTTGGGTGTCTGCACCTGGGTGTTCGCTGCTGCTCGATTGGGTGTCTGCTGCCGGTTGTGCCTGCCTCTCGAGGGGGGCCGACTTGGCCGCTAGAGGCGCATCGGCGGGTATCCGTTCGCCAAACAGCACTGCGTGTTTTCCCTTGAGTGTCAAGGCCCCATTAGGCTGGACATAACTACTCCAGAGCACCGGGTTGAGATTCATCTGCTCGATGAAACTGCGCATCGACGGTGAATACCTGGCCCGATACAGTTTCTGCCACTTCGCCACGTGCTTGTAGGTCATTGGGGTGAAGGTCAGATTTTTCGCGTCGTGCTCCAGCACCTTTCCGGCGTCGCGCAATGTTCCATCGGCATTGATGTGCTGGCGAAGGGCTACGGGGTCCAGGTTACGGTCGAAGGCAAATCCGTCCAGGGTCAGGCGGTTGCGGGTGCTCTGGGAGCATTTACGCCAGGTATCCAGATGCTTATAGGTAATGTCCGCCCGCGCAGTGCCCTCCCGGTCTAGCATCTGATTGCCTCTGGGCGTCAACATGGGGCGGGTGTACACAAACTGATTGATGGCTCTGGGGTCCAGGTTGTGCTTGCGGGCAAATTCCTGCGTTGCTTTGACGAGGGCGGTTTCAGCGGTCTCAGTCCATGCGCGGAGCAGGGGGGGTGTGATGGCGTCGGTTTGTTCCGGTGCGCCGCCCTTTAGCCCGATCGAGTACCAGCGGCCGCGCTCGACACTTGTCAGGTACATAGGCAAGTCACGGTTGGTGCGCGGGTCCACCAGTACCACGGAAAAGCTGTTGGGCTGGCCCTTGGCGGTTTCGGCGATGTAGCTATAGGAGTTTTCCCGGATCTGGTAGACCTCGATGCGGCCCCGTTCATCCACGTTGCAGATGAATTTCTGATTGTATTCAGGGCGAAAAAAGATGCCGCGCGAGTCGGCTGTGAGTCCGGCGATCCTATGCGGTTGCACGGCATAGGGGCGAAGCAGCGGGTTCTGGTTGCTGATGACCGTGACCGGTGGGCGATAATGCGGGCCGAACGTCAAGTTGGTCATCGGGTCGATCAGACGGTAGTCGGGCGCATTGGCGCTGCCGATATTGCGCATCGGGATACGCTCGAAGCCATCGACCACGAACAGTCCATCGCCCGCCTGGCTGGGCCGCCAGCTAGCCGGGTCTGCCGGGCGCATATGTCCTACCGCGTTGGTGCCGTCCTGCAACAGGCTGATGCGTTTGCCCAATTGGCGGACCGTGATCTGGCCAAGCTTGAGCATTGCGAAACGGCCCAGGCGCAGCAGGTCAATCACCCCGTCCAGCGGGTTGAGCTGCTGCAAGGTGCTTGCCAGCAGATTGAGGGTCAACTGCGTAAACCGTGGCAAGGCCAGGCGGATTCCGGCCTTGCCGGCTTGAATCACCAGGCGCGAGCAGCCGGCGATGTACCTGCTGATCGGCAGTGCGAACGCCACAATATCGGTGAACAGGCCCAAGCCCCCGGTCTCGATGCGCTGAGGATCGCCGGATGCCAGGTCATCTATGGCGCCCCAGAAGGGCACGATCATTTTTCCCCAGAAGGAAATTTCTTCGAGCAGGTCGCGGCCGATATCCAGCTCCCGGGTGGCTTTGCGGGTCTTTTCCAGCAGTGCCTGTTCATCGCAGAAGAACAACTCATCAGCCACCATCTGCGCCAACTCACTGCTGCGCGGTGACCACAGGGTGTCGGAGGCGAACGACTCGCTGCGCACTATGCGCGAGTGGATGACGGGCAGCGTGCGCCCAATTTGCTCGACGATCAGCGTGGATTTCTGGTTGGGCCGCGGCTTTTTGCCCTCTCGATAGGCTTGCCAATCGACATTCAGCTCGGTGCCGTACCTGAAAGCGGCTTTGCTCGACCGGCTGCTGGCACCGGTATTTTTTACCTTGATCTCGCCACCCACCGGCAAGTCCCGGATGTCCTTGCGTACGCGAAAGACACCGGCGGCGGGGAAAATCTCAATGTAAACCACCTTGGCCCGGGTGCTGACCATACGCACGATAAAGCCCGAGCGGCCGCGCATCGCGTCGGTATGGCGTTTGTTTTCCTGCTCGACCTGCGTGTCACGCAACGGTTGCCGTAAAGCGTACAAGGTGATTTCGTCGTGATCGACTTCACATTGCGCAGCAGCGAACGCTTGGGCCAGCAAACTCTTTATCAGGTAGCAGTAGGCCGTTTTTGGGCCTTGCAGGTACTTGTTGAAGGCTTGCTCGTGCAACGCGTCCGAGGCGTAGCGGAACCGGCTGGGAGGTTGAAGTACCAGGTTCTGCACCGTTTGCGTCAGCGTGCGCTCGTGTTCTTCCAGGGCGCTGAACGCGTGGATGATCTCCTGCTTCGAATAACCGTTATGGCGTATCGGTAATAGTCCATTGGCCTGTGCCCACTGCAGCGTTGGCTGCACTTTGGCGGCCGCGACTAGGGCCTGTTGCGCCGGATCATCGGCATGGGTGCGAAAGTGTTCGGCGGCCAGGTTGAGTAACTGCTCGAACCTCATGTGCCGGGATGAGCCTGGCGCCAGGGACTCAGCAAGCAAAAAGCCGCTCTTGAAACTGACCCATGCGCTACTCACACCGTAGGCGAGATCAGGGGGAATATCAGCCACCCAGACTTCGCTGGGAATATGCATTTTGGCCACGCACAGGGCCAGTTGCGCGGCGGCCGGGCTCAGGTTCTGAGCGTACTGGTAGTTTTTGATCAATGACTGGCGAATGGATGGGTAATCACTGCCCGGAACAATCAGCAGTTTGAGCTCATTGTCGTAGGGCGCATTGGGATCAGGGGCCAGGGTGGTCCAGAGCGCCTGGAGCAGCAACTTGACCACTGGGTGTGTAGGGTGCGTGTCAGTGGCTTGCGCACTATGCCAGCCCATTGCCTGGGAGATGTCCTTTGCGACCTTGAGGTTTTGCGGGGTGCGCAGCAGGCGCTCGAGCAGGACGGTTGGGGTGTTGTCGAGCATGCCCTGTTCGGAGGCGGTCAGTTTGGCGGGTAATACCAGCTCCAATAATGACTTTTTTTCGCGCGATTCAATGTTTCGCACCGCAGACTTCAAGGTCTGCGTGGCCGCGTCATCCAACAAGTGTTGTAAATCACTGAGGTGACCTTGATGGCCGAGTGTGTGTGCGGCGCGAAGTTCTGCCAGGGCATTAAGCACGGCTTGCCATTGTTGGCGGTCTTGGGGGTTTGCGGGGTTGATGGAGTAATAGTTTAAGACTAGATCCAGGCGCACCGATCCATCACTTTTCAAGCCGTTCCCGACTTTGTAGTAGATATCCAGTAATACGTTAATGTCGTTATCCCAATAAATCGGGCACTTACGCAGCACCACCGTATGCTCGCCAAGGGTGAATTCCTCGGCTGGCGTTGGGATTGGGTTCCTGGGGCTACTCAACAGCGATGAAATCTGGCTATAGGGATAATCCCCCATCAAGGAGGCTTCGTAGCGGGGTTTTTCGTTGAGGAAAGCCTGGAAATCCTCGTCCTCTTCAAGTTTTCTCAAGACGCGGAAGGCGTCTCCGCACTGCTTGCCCAAGTCCGAATCCGCTGTCGGGAAGTAATACAGTGCGGTGGCAGGCTTACAAAATGTATCGTCGATCAGCGGCGTCAAGTAGTCGATCAGATGAATTAACGTCGAGCGTTTTTTTGGCGGGCCTTTGGAGTACAGTCTGGACAGCGAGTTGTTCATATTAATCTCACCGATAAATAGTTGGAACGCAGGCTTGTGGAGGGTCAAGCGTATAAAGCGGCGTATGGAAAGTTGGCCGAGGCTTGATTATTGCGCGGTGGTTTTATCGGTGAGGGTATATATGTAAGTACAACTAAGCGCTTAGGCATTGTGTCTACGCAGGGCCTGACGGGCGCGGGTGCGGTGTCTTTCGATCTTTTCCGACAAAATTACTAGGGCTTTGTACCGTTTCGAGGATTGGCGTAAACTGCCGCCAAGCCTGTGAGGAGTTCCCATGACTGCCATAACCATTACCGACGCCGCCCACGATTATCTGGCCGATCTGCTGTCCAAGCAGAACACCCCGGGCATCGGCATCCGCGTCTTCATTACCCAGCCTGGCACCCAGTACGCAGAGACGTGCATTGCCTACTGCAAGCCGGGGGAAGAGAAGCCTGAAGACACCGCCCTGGGGCTCAAGAGCTTCACCGCCTACATCGACGCCTTCAGCGAAGCCTTCCTTGACGATGCCGTGGTCGACTACGCCACCGACCGCATGGGGGGCCAACTGACCATCAAGGCGCCTAACGCCAAGGTGCCGAACGTCAATGCCGACAGCCCGGTCAACGAGCGCATCAATTACTACCTGCAAACCGAGATCAACCCGGGCCTGGCCAGCCATGGCGGGCAGGTCAGCCTGATCGACGTGGTGGATGACGGTATCGCCGTCCTCAAGTTCGGTGGCGGCTGCCAGGGCTGCGGCCAGGCTGACGTGACCTTGCGTGAAGGTATCGAGCGTACATTGCTGGAGCGGATTCCCGAGCTCAAGGGCGTACGTGACGTGACCGACCATACGCAGAAAGAAAACGCCTACTACTAAGGCGTTCGCTGCAAACAAAAAACGGCGCCCGTGAGCGCCGTTTTTTATTGATTTAAATTAATGAGTTGCACGAGCTATCTAACAAAGAGAATCAACTGTGGGAGCTGGCTTGCCTGCAATGACCGTGCACCAGGCGACTTATCTATCGACTGTTTCACCGCTATTGCAGCATCGGTATCTACACAACTTTGCCGCAACACCTAAATCCAGGCAGATAGCGCAGTTGTGGCGAGCGGGCTTGTCGGAACGCCGCATCGCCCGCGCTGGGCTGCGAAGCAGCCCCAAAACCAGCCGCTGCGGTGTATCTGGTACAACGCATTCGGGTTATTGGGGCTGCTTCGCAGCG
>NZ_JAAQWU010000024.1:0-96566 GCF_012985695.1 Pseudomonas sp. WS 5027
AAGCAGCCCCAAAACCAGCCGCTGCGGTGTATCTGGTACAACGCATTCGGCTTATTGGGGCTGCTTCGCAGCCCAGCGCGGGGCAAGCCCGCTCGCCACAACTGCGCTATCTGCCTGGATTTAGGCGTTGCGGCAAAGTTGTGTAGATACCTATGCCGCGATAGCAGTGTGTCAGCCACTTATTCATTAACTGATAGACCGTCATCGCGGACAAGCCCGCTCCCACAGTCGCGACCATTGAGTGCACACAAAAACGCAACACTGTAGCGCTTCGAATGTGATGGTCGCTGCTGCCCAGGGTTTATATAGTCCAGAGCAACAGCCACCCGCCATGAGCCCCAAGGCCCATCACCAGGAAGCGCTCAATGACCGATCTTCATGACCTCACGGCCGCCCAGTTGCTGGAGCAATTCTCCAGCCGCCAGCTCTCCCCCCTCGACTACTACGATCACCTGCTGGCCCACATCGACCGCTGGGAGCCGAAGATCCGTGCCCTGTACGCCTTCGATCCTGAGCAGGTGCGCCGACAAGCCCAGGCCTGCACCGAGCGCTGGAACAAAGGCCAGCCCAATGGCGCGCTCGATGGCGTGCCCGTGACCATCAAGGAGTTGGTGGCTACCGAAGGTACGCCGATTCCCCTCGGCAGCGCCGCCACCCGCCTGACTCCGGCCCTCAGGGACGCCCCACCCGCCGCGCGGATGCGTGAAGCCGGGGCGATTGTGCTGGCCAAGACCACTGTCCCGGATTTCGGCATGCTCTCCTCCGGCCTGTCGAGTTTCCATGGCATCACCCGCAACCCGTGGAACACCGCCAATAACACCGGTGGCTCCAGTTCGGGCGCTGCCGCGGCGGCGGCTGCCGGTTACGGGCCACTGCATATCGGCACCGATATCGGCGGCTCGGTGCGCCTGCCCGCCGCCTGGTGCGGCCTGGTGGGCTTCAAGCCGACCCTGGGGCGCATCCCGATCGACCCGTATTACACCGGTCGCACCGCCGGGCCCATGACCCGCACGGTCGACGACTGCGTGCTGATGATGCAACACCTGGCCCGCCCCGACGCCCGCGACGCCACCAGCCTGCCGCCGCTCACCCGCGAGTGGAGCAACCAGCCGCTGTCGGTCAAGGGCCTGCGTATCGGCCTGATGCTGGAGCCCGGCGCCGGCCTGCAACCGGAAGGTTTCGTGTGTGAAGCGGTGGAACAGGCTGCACGCCTGTTCGAAGCCCATGGCGCCAGAGTCACGCTGATCCCGCCGATCATGGACCGCGCCCAGCTCGACGGCCTCGACCAGTTCTGGCGCGCCCGGCAATGGGGCGACTTGTCGGCCTTGAGCAGCGAGCAGTTCGATAAAGTCTTGCCGTACATCCGCGACTGGGCCGCGCCCGGCGCCGATATCAGCGGCGTGCAGGCGGTGCAGGGGTTCAACCAGACCTTCGAGATGCGCCGCCGCGCCGCCCAGGCCTTCAGCGACCTCGACCTGATCCTGTCGCCCACCAACCAGGTCAACGCGTTCCCCGCCCAATGGCCGTCACCGAGCAATGATCCACAACTACCGTTCGAACACATCGTGTTCACCGTGCCCTGGAACATGGGCGAACAACCGGCGCTGTCGATCAACTGTGGTTTTGCTGCCGATGGCATGCCCATCGGCCTGCAGATGATCGCTCCCCGTTTTGCCGATATCTGGCTGCTGCAAATCGCAAAAACCTATGAGAGCTGGCGTGGCGCAATCCACCAATGGCCGAACCCGAACTGACCTTGACGCTGTAACAGAACTGCCCACCCACACGCCCGTTCCCTGGCCCCAAGGCCGGGGCCTGGGCGACCTATAACTAAAACCGAGGGGCTGGTATGCACACTGAACAATTGACTCGCGAGGGTCCCGAGCACACACCCGAAACGCCATCACCTGACGCCGGCAGGAAGAGCATCTTCGCCGTGGTGCTGGGCAATGCCGTGGAGTTTTTCGACTTTGGGGTCTACGCGACCTTTGCGGTGATGATCGGCCATACGTTTTTCCCGTCCGACAGCGCCTTCGTCAGCTTGATGCTGTCGGTCACGGCCTTCGGCATCGGCTTTATCGTGCGGCCCCTGGGCGCGGTGCTGATTGGCGCCTACGCCGACCGCGTCGGGCGCAAGCCGGCGATGTTGCTGACCCTGGTGATGATGGCGGTAGGCACCGGCAGTATTGCGATATTGCCCGGCTACGAGACCATCGGGATCGCCGCGCCGATCCTGCTGGTGGTCACCCGTATGATCCAGGGCCTGGCCTGGGGCGGTGAAGCCGGCCCAGCCACCACTTACATCCTCGAAGCTGCGCCGCCGCATAAACGCGGCACCTATGCCTGCTGGCAAGTGGTGGCCCAAGGCGTCGCCGCCATGGCCGCGGGGCTGGTGGGTTATACCCTGACCAAAGTGATGTCCCCCGAAGACCTCAACAGCTGGGGCTGGCGCGTGCCGTTCGTGTTCGGCCTGCTGGTGTTGCCGATTGGTATCTACATCCGCCGCAACCTGGCCGAGACCTTCCACGGCCAGGGCGAAACCACCAGCACCGGCGATCTGGTGCGCGAAGTCTGCGGCAAGCATCGGCGTGCCCTGGTCCTGGGTTTGCTGATTCTCTCGGGTAGCACCATCACCCAGTACTTCCTCAACTACATGACCACCTTTGCCCTGACCGAGCTGAAACTGCCCACCAGTATCTCCATGCTCTCGACCCTGGTGGCCGGTGCGGCCATGGCGGTGTGCGCAGTGGCCGGCGGCATGTTGTGCGACCGCTTCGGGCGCCGCGCAATTTTAATGACGCCACGGGTAGTGCTGTTGCTGATCCTGTTCCCGGCGCTGCAGTTAATGACCGAACACCCCAGCCCCTCGACCTTCCTCCTGACCCTAGCGGTGCTGTCCGGCCTGCATGGCATGAGCGGCGCGGCGTTGATCGTGTTGCTGGTGGAGAGCTTCCCCAAATCCGTGCGCTCGACCGGGTTCTCCATCGTCTACGCCTTTGGTGTGGCGGCGTTTGGCGGCACCGCGCAGATCATCATCACCTGGCTGATCGGCACCACGGGCGACCCGATGTCACCGGTGTGGTACCTGCTGATCGCCAACCTGGTGTGCCTCACCGCCGCCTGGTTCGCCAAGGAAACCCGGCCAGTGCTTCCCGGCACGCCGACCCGCGAAACCCGGCTCAGAGAAGCCCCGGTTCGCTGAACAGCGCGTATGCACCCTTCATGTAGGAGCGAGCTTGCTCGCGAAGACCGTCAACGATAACGCGCGCATTCTGGATGCACGCGGCGGTCTCCGGCTTTTCGCGAGCAAGCTCGCTCCTACAGTTTCTTCTCTGTGTGGGGATTAACCATGTATCCACGTCTTTTCCTGGTCGCCACCCTGGCGACCGGCACCCAGGCTTATGCGCAAGAAAACGCCCAGGCCAGCGCTCCCGGCTTTATCGAAGGCAGCAGCCTGGACCTGAACCTGCGTCACTACTATTCCAACCAGCACACCCAACGCAGCACTTACCTGAGCATCAAGAAACCCGGCGGCATCCAACCCACCCGCGTGCGCGAAACCTGGGTACAGACCGCCATGCTCAAGTACAGCTCCGGCTATACCCAAGGCGTGATCGGCGTGGGGGTGGATGTGGGAGTGTTCAGTGCGGTCAACCTGCAACGCGGGCATGGCAAGGTGGCCAATGGCGGCGACCGCGTGCTGGTGGACAGCGACGGCGACGCGATCCCGACCTGGAGCCGGCTGGGGGTGGGTGATGTGCGGTTTCGCCTGTCCAACACCGAGCTCAAGGCCGGACGCCTGATGACCGAAAACCCGATCCTGCGCTACAAGGACAACCGCGCCCTGCCCTCAAGCTTCCAGGGCGTGGGCCTGTACAGCAACGAACTGGACTGGCTGTCGGTCCAGGGCGGCAGCTTCGATCGGGCCATCCCGCGCACCGGTACCGGCGCCGAGCGCCTGACCACCACCTTCGGCAACCGCGCCTACAGCGGCGCACGCATCAGTTACCTGGGAGCCACGCTCAAGCCGGGCTACGGTCTGGAAGCCAGCCTCTACGGCTCACGCTTCGAGGACATGTGGGACCAGTACTACCTGGGGCTGACCCATCGCATCGGCGACAGAAACGCCGTCGCCCTCAAGACCGCCCTACACTACTACCACACCGAGGATTCCGGCCAGCAGCGCCTGGGTTATATCGACAACGACGCCGCCAGCCTGGCCGTGACCGCCAACCACCAGGCCCACAGCCTGACCCTGGCCTGGCAACAGGTGTTCGGCAACGAGTACTTCGACTATGTGTGGGAGTCCACCGGCAACTACATGGCCAACTCGCTGTACTCGGACTACAACGGCCCCAACGAAAAATCCTGGCAACTGCGCTACGACCTCGACCTGGCTGCCTACGGCGTGCCCGGCCTGACCGCCAGCCTGTGGCACGCCAAGGGCTGGGGCATCGACGGCACGCACTACGAGGGGGATCGCAACGGCCATAACACCGGCTACAACGTGCGCGGCCTGGACAACGCCAAGCACAACGAAAACGGCTTGATGCTGGCCTATGTGGTGCAATCGGGGAAGCTGAAAAACTCGGTCCTGCGCACCATCGTCTACAACCACCGCGCCAGCGGCGGGCAGATCGATGGCAGCTACGACGAATTCAGGATCGTCGGTAACTTCCCCATCAACCTGTTCTGACCCCCGCCCGTCGGCACCAGGCAATGCCGACGGGTAATTTTCAGAATTCTTACACCCTGTATGCGACTGCTCCGGCATTGGCTCGCCGCCGCCCTTGGTAAAAAACCTGTCCCTACGGACGGTTACCCAGGAACGCGGATGAAACCTTTGAAAGCAGCAGCGCTTTGCGTCATCAGTGGATGGATGATGCTCTTGAGTTCACCCGGCCATGCAGCGCCGCCGGGGATTGAATGGCTGGTGGATTGCCCGCGCCTACCCGGGCAGGCGCTTGATCATGAGGTAGTGGAACGCACCCAGTGCGGCATCGTCACCGTGCCGCAAAACCATCAGGCAGCGGGCGCACGCACGTTGCGCCTGACCCTCACCCGGGTCGGTGCCCGCCAGCCGCTGGAGCGCCGGGGCGTGATCTTCGTTCGGCCGGCCACGCCACAGGCAGACCTGCACGGGGTGTTCGCCGTGCATTTGGCGACGGTCTGGAAGTACTACAACAGCGAGGCTTACCGCACGCTGACCCAGTTCTACGATGTCATCGAATTGAGCCTGCGCAACGTGCGCGATGAGACTGCCAACGAACAGTCGGCCTGGGACATGGAATTCGTGCGCCAACAACTGGGCGAGCAGCGGATCAGCTTCCTGGGTATCGCCCAGGGCAATTCCGTGGGTGCTGGTTACGCTACGTTGTTTGCCGAGCGCGTCGAGCACATGGTGTTGATCCAGCCCAGCGACACTGCCCAGGCGTTAGCGCCACTGCCCGCGACCCTACAGCTCAAGGGCCCGTATCTACAGAGCACCACGGATGCCAGCCAGTGCGTCAACCGCTGGGCCGGCACCTACCTGGCCCAAGGCAGGCAGCCGCCGCCGTCGGCCCGTTGCCTGGCCGACTAAGGCCTCAATCCACCAGCGCGCACCGCTGCATCGCGCTGGCCAGCATCTCCTGGCACTTGAGCACCGCAACCGAACGCGGTCGGTTGCGGTACCCGCACAGGTCGATGCGGATCCGCCCCAAGTGCTCATCGGCAATCGGTACCGCCACCAGGCCATCTCCCAGGTCGCGGGCGTCGGCATCCACCTGGGGCAGGATCAACACCGCCGCCCGTTGTCGGGCCAGGCTTTTCTGCACCTCCAGGGAACTGGTGGTGAACACCGGCTGGATCGTCACCCCACGCTTTTTCGCCGCGGCCTCCAGGGCCTGGCGCACGCCGTACGCCGAGTCGGGGATGGCCAGGGGCTGGCCTTCAAGCTCGCGCAGTTCGATGCTATCGCGCTGGGCAAAGGGGTGTTCGGCACTGACCAGCACCCGATGCCATAGCTCACATTGCGCGGTGACTTCAACATCGGCCCGCTCCTGCAGATAGAACGCCAGGCCCAGGTCGGCCTCACCGCTGCACAGTGCATCGAGGGTGGCTGAAGCGCTGGCGATCACAATATTGAACGTGACCTTGGGATGGGCCCGGTAGAACGCCGCGAGCACCGGCGCCAGCACCGTGGAAACGATACTTTCTGACACATGAATACTGATGTTACCCGCCACCTGGCTTTGCCGGCTGGCGATCACATCGCGCACCTGATCGAGGCCGCGCAGGGTACTGGTGACCTGTTCGGCCAGGCACTCGCCCTCCACCGTCAGGCGGATGCCACGCGGGCCGCGCTCAATCAGGGCGGCGCCAAAGAAGTGTTCCAGGTGCTCGATCTGCCGGCTGACGGCAGTGGGCGTGACGTACAAACGCTCGGCCGCCTTACGCAACGAGGCGCAACGCGCCACCTCGTGAAAATACCGCAAGGCTCGTAATTGCATGGTCGGTTGCTCCTGCACAAAGACTGGAGCGCTAAGGCACGCAATTACTGCGCCAGGCTCAAGTTTTATGAGCACGACACATTCCCTGTGGGAGCGGCGGTGCGACGATTCGACTTGCTCGCGAATGCAGTGGGTCAGTGGTGGATATGTCGGCTGATACACCGCATTCGCGAGCAAGCCCGCTCCCACAGGGCGCCCATGGCCATGGTTTACGACCTGTTTTACCTGAAAACGACCCCTGCCGTTGACGCTCCGTCCCAAGCCCTATTAAGTGCTATTTATCCGCATTAATACGATAAATAGAAAACCATGCTCAGCCGCCCCCTGCGACGCAAACGCCAGAAGCTTTCCGATGTGATTGTCGAGTCGGTCAAGCGCTCGATTGTCACCGATGCACTCAAGCCCGGCGACCGCTTGCCCACCGAGCGCGAGCTGATGGAGAGCTTCCAGTGCTCCAAAGGCTCGGCCCGCGAAGCGCTCAAGGCCCTGGAAGTCGAAGGCCTGGTCAGCACCCGCACCGGCCCCACTGGCGGGGCCTATCTGAACCAGGCCGGCACCGAACCGGCCAGCCGCGCCTTGCGCAACTACCTGCACTTCCAGCACCTGGATGGCGAGCAGGTGTACCAACTGCGCAAGGTGATCGAGGTGGAACTGGCGGTGTCGGTGCTGGGGCGCTTGAGCGAGGAAGACTATCGCGCCCTGCAAGACAACGTGGATTTTTGCAGCGCCCCGGAAGACAGCGAGGCCGGCCAGCGTGAGCAACGCCTGGCGGAACTGGAATTCCACAACCTGCTGGCCAGGGCCTGCCCCAACCCGCTGCTGAGTTTCATGGCGCAGTTTCTCAACGACCTGCTGCGCGACCTGGTGGTGCTGAAAAAAGCCTACAAGCCCAAGCGCAAGCAATTCGACGCCGCCAACCTGGACTATCACAAGCAACTGCTGAGCGCCTTTCGCGCCGGCGACGAAGCGGCCGTGCGCAGCCTGATGCATGAACACATGTGCGACGCCGAACACCACATGACCGCGCTGGAAGGCCAGGTCAGCCCACACTTTCTGCTGGAGTTCGACCACTCCTGAACACACCACACATCCAATGTGGGAGCGGGCTTGCTCGCGAATGCAGTGGGTCAGCGATGGATATGTCAACTGATACACCGCATTCGCGAGCAAGCCCGCTCCCACATTTGGACCGCGTTTCACTTCAATAAAAAAGGCCTGCCCACAGGCCGTGCTCCACCGTATCGCCATTGCCACTCCTGCCAATAACTAAACCAGGGAGTCACCCCATGCAGCGTCGTACGTTGTTGAAAGCCAGCCTCACCGCCGCCGCCGCGCTCAGCCTTCCGCTGGGCGTGCGCAGTGCATTCGCCGCCGAACCGTTTACCTTTTACGGCCTCAAGTCCATGTCTGGTGCGTTTGCCAGTTATGGCAAATTTGCCGACATGGGTTCACGCCTGGCCGTGGCGCAGTACCCGGACTTGTTGGGGCGCCCGTTGAACTACAAGGTGATCGACACCGAAGGCAACGCCGGTAAGGCGGTGCGCAAGGTCCAGGAGGCGATTGGCCAGGATGGCGCGCGGTTCTTCCAGGGCTGCACCCTGTCGTCCTCGGCGCTGGCGGTGGCCAAGGAAGTGGCCAAGGTCGGCGGTGTATTCATGACCCCGGTGGGCGCCGATGAAGTCACCGGCAAGGACTGCAACAGCGCGACTTTCCGCTGGTCGGTGCCCACCTACGGGGCGATCCGCGAAACCCTGGTGCCGCTGATCAAGCTGCTGCCGGACGCCAAGCGCTGGTACACCATCACCCCGCAATACGTGTTCGGTGAAGCCTTGCTCGAAGGCGCCAAGGCGGTGCTGGCCGAGAGCGGCCTGGAGCATGTGGGCAACAGCTATCACTCGTTGCAAGAGCAGGAATTCTCCGGCTACCTGACCAACGCCATCGCCGCCCGGCCCGACGTGCTGGTGTTGCTCAACTTCGGCAGCCAGTCGTCCAACACCCTGCGCCAGGCGGTGAACTTCGGTATCAAGGAGCGCATGAAAGTGCTGCTGGTGTGGTCCGCCGGCCTCGACCAGTTCCAGGAACTGGGCAGCGATGTGCTCGAAGGTGTGTACCTCGGCGCGCAGTACTGGCACCAGGTCGACACCCCGCTCAACCGCGAACTGGTCAAGCTGACCCAGGCCAAGTACGGGATCAATCCCACCTACCCGCTGGCCGCTGACTACATCAGCACCAAGGTCATGCTCGACACCATCAAGGCCACCGGCAGCTTCGACGGCCCCACGGTGGCCAAGGCCATGCAGGGCCTGAGCTACGACGGCCCGACCGGCAAGGAAACGATCCGCGCCGGCGACCACCAGGTGATCAAGGATTACTACCTGCTGGTGGGCAAAGCCGCAGGCGACATGGCCGACAAGGACGACCTGGCCAAGGTACTCAGCGCCGGCCAGTCGTTCCCACCGGTAGAAGCCACGGGCTGCACGCTCGGCTGATCCGCCTACTTTCAGCGGTAAAACACGACAGGGCCGTTGACGCGGCCGCCTGTTGGAGGGTTCCTGCATGCTCAATCTTTATCTGTTCCAGATTCTCAACGGCCTGGGCCTGGGAATGATCTACTTCCTGATTGCGGTCGGGTTGACCATCATTTTCGGCCTGCTCAACTTCGTCAACTTCGCCCACGGCGCGTTTTTTTTGCTGGGGGCGTACATCTGCTACACCGCCGTCAGCCTCACCGGCAGCTTCTGGCTGGCCCTGCTGATCGCGCCCCTGGTGGTGGCCGCACTGGCCTGGCTGATCGAGCGATTATTGATCCAGCGGATCTACCACCTGCCCCACATGTTCCAGATCCTCGTGACCCTGGGCATCGCGTTGATCATCCAGGAAGCCAGCGTGATGATCTGGGGCCCGGTGGGCAAAAGCGTCGCCGTCCCGGAACTGCTGCGCGGGGTGTTGGTGGTCGGCGACTTTGTGTACCCCTACTACCGCCTGTTTTTGATTGTGTTCTCAGGGCTGGTGGGCCTGGGCCTATGGCTGCTGCTGGAGCGCACGCGCTTTGGCGCCCTGGTGCGAGCTGGCAGTGAGAGCACCGAGACCGTATCGCTGCTGGGCACCAATATTTTCCGCCTGTTCTCCATGACCTTCGCCCTCGGCGTGGCCCTGGCCGGCATCGCCGGGGTGCTGTTTGCCCCCTTGCGCGGCGCCCAGCCTTTTGTCGGCCCGGAAATCCTCGGCATTGCCTTCGTGGTGGTGGTGATCGGCGGCATGGGCTCGTTCGGCGGTGCCCTGGTGGGCGGCCTGCTGGTGGGCGTGGTGCAAAGCCTGATGACCACACTCTGGCCCCAAGGCGCGAGCCTGATGATCTACGGCGCCATGGCCGTGGTGATTCTGGTACGCCCTTACGGCCTGTTCGGGAGAGCCTGACATGAGCGAGAAAAATCCTCTGCCGTTTGCCAAAACCCAGTCCAAAGCCATGTTGCTCTGGGTGCTGGCGGTGCTGATCGGCCTGCCATTGATATTGCCCTCGGCGACCCTGGCCACCGAGATCCTGATCTTTGCCCTCGCCGCCCTGGCCTGCAACCTGCTGCTGGGCTACACCGGGCTGCTGTCGTTTGGCCAAGGCATCTTCTTCGGCGCCGGCGCCTACTGCGCGGCGTTGTTGATGATTCACCTGCAACTGGGCCTGTTCAGCGCGCTGCTCGGCGCGGCGCTGGCCGGTGGGTTCCTGGCATTCCTGGTGGGCGCCCTGGCGATCCGCCGCACCGGTATCTACTTCGTGATGCTGACCCTGGCCTTCAGCCAGATGGCCTACTTCCTCGCCTACACCCTGAGCGACTGGACCGGCGGCGACAATGGCCTGCTCAGTGTGCCGCGCCCGGAAATCCGTATCGGCGACACAGTACTGCTGTCCCTGGCCGACGCCCGGGTGTTCTACGGCTTTGTCGCGGTGCTGTTCCTGCTGATCTTTATCGGCGCGCGCCGGGTGATCGCCTCGCCGTTCGGCAGCACGCTGATGGCGATCCGCGAAAACGAAACCCGCGCCTCGGCCATCGGCTACGACACACGCCACTTCAAGATCCTGGTGTTTGTGCTGTCTGGCGCGGTCACCGGGATTGCCGGGGCGCTGTACGCGATGCTGCTGCACTTTGTGCCGCTGTCCAATATCGATCTGGTGATGTCGGAGAACATCCTGATCATGACCATCGTCGGCGGTACCGGCTCGCTGTTCGGCTCGTTGCTGGGGGCCGGTTCCATCGTACTGCTGGGGGACTTTCTGTCCGACCTGTGGCCGCGCTGGCTGATGCTGCTGGGGGTGATCCTGATCCTGGTGGTGATCTTTATGCGCGGTGGCTTGTGGGGCGGCCTGGCGTCGCTGTTCGAACGTGTGCGTGGCAGCCGCAAGGCCGCCGTCGTGACCAAGGAGGAGCTGCTATGAGCATCCTGCTGGAAACCAAAGACCTGGAACTGGCCTACGGCGCCTTCCATGCCGTCAACGGCGTCAACCTCAAGGTCGAAGCCGGCACCATCCACACCATCATCGGCCCCAACGGCGCTGGCAAGACCAGCCTGTTTCACTGCCTGACCGGCGAGCGCCAGGCTACTGCAGGCGCGATTCATTTCGACGGCCAGAACCTGATGCGCAAACCGGCCCACGGCCGCGTGGGCCTGGGCATGGCCCGTTCGTTCCAGCTCACCAGCCTGTTCCAGAACCTCAGCGTGCGCGAGAACCTGCGCCTGGCCGCCCAGGGCCGCGACGGCGTGCGCGCCCTGAACTTCTGGCGCCGCGTCGACAGCCAGCGCGAGCACCTGGAAATGGCCGACCAGGTCCTGGAACGCCTGCAACTGACCGCCCGCGCCGAAACCCTGGCCGGCGAGTTGTCCCACGGCCAGCAACGGGTGCTGGAGGTGGGGATGTCGATCTGCTCCAAGCCCAAACTGTTGATGCTCGACGAGCCCACCTCGGGCATGGGCATCGACGATATTCCGATCATGACCCAACTGATCAGCGACCTGGGCCGCGACCACACCGTGCTGTTGATCGAGCACAACATGAGCATCGTCATGTCCATCAGCCAGCGCATCACCGTGATGAGCCACGGACAGATCCTGGTGGAAGGCACGCCGGAATTCGTCCGCGCCGACGAGCGCGTGCGCACTGCTTACCTGGGAGAGGCCGCCTGATGCTGACCGTCGACAACATTCACTCCTACTACGACAAGAGCCACGTCCTCGAGGGCGTATCCCTGACCGTCAACCCCGGCGAACTGGTGACCCTGCTCGGCCGTAACGGTGCGGGCAAGACCACCACCTTGCGCAGCATCCTGGGGATTATCTGCCCGCGCCAGGGGCAGATTCATTTCAACGGTAAACCGCTGGTGGGGCAGAAAATCTTTGAAATCGCCCGTCAGGGGTTGGCGCTGGTCCCCGAAAACCGCGGGATTTTCCGCCTGCTCACCGTGGAAGAAAACCTGCGCATCGCCGTGCGCAAGACCAGCCGCTGGCAGATGGAAGACGTGTACGCGATGTTCCCGCGCCTCAAGGAGCGGCGCAAAAACGCCGGCCATGCGTTGTCCGGTGGCGAGCAACAGATGCTCGCCATCGCCCGCGCCCTGCTCAACGACCCCAAGCTGCTGATCCTCGACGAACCCACCGAAGGCCTGGCCCCGGTGATCGTCGATGAACTGGTGAAGATCCTGCGCAAGATCAAGGACGACGGCCTGCCGGTGCTGCTGGTGGAGCAGAACCTGTTGGTCTGCGACAAGCTTGCCGACCGCCACTACGTGCTCGAACAGGGCCGTGTGGTCTACGAAGGCAGCGCCGAGGCCTTTCGCGCCGACCCGACGATCAAGAACCGCTACCTGGCCCTGAGTGCCTGACCGGAGACTGCTGATGAATAGCTTTGCGCAACCGCTCAAGAGCAACGCCCCGCTGATCAACCGCGACCGCCTGTGGCAATCCTTGATGGACCTGGCCCAGCTCGGCGCCACGGCCAAGGGCGGCGTGTGCCGCCTGGCCCTGACCGACCTGGATCGCCAGGCCCGCGACCTGTTTGTGCAGTGGTGCACCGCTGCCGGGTGCAGTGTCAGCGTGGATGCCATCGGCAATATCTTTGCCCGTCGCGCCGGACGTAACCCTGACCTGCCACCCGTGATGACGGGCAGCCATATCGACACCCAGCCCACGGGCGGCAAGTTCGATGGCTGCTACGGGGTGATGGCCGGCCTGGAAGTGATCCGCACCTTGAATGACTTGGGCGTGGAGACCCAAGCGCCGATTGAAGTGGTGGTGTGGACCAACGAGGAAGGCTCGCGCTTCCCGCCGTGCATGATGGGTTCCGGGGTGTTTGCCGGAAAATTCGACTTGCAGGAGACCCTCGACAAGCAAGACGAGCAAGGCCTGTCGGTGGGCGCGGAGTTGCAGCGCATTGGCTACGCCGGCCCGCGCGCGGTGCTCGGCCATCCGGTGGGCGCCTATTTCGAGGCGCATATCGAACAAGGCCCGGTGCTCGAAGATGAAGCCATCACCCTTGGCGTGGTCATGGGCTGCCTGGGCCAGAAGTGGTTCGACCTGACGTTCACCGGCGTCGAGGCCCACGCTGGCCCAACGCCGATGCGCCTGCGCAAGGACGCCCTGGTGGGTGCCGCGCAGGTGGTCAGCGCGGTCAACCGGATCGCCCATGAACAACAACCCCACGCCTGCGGCACCGTCGGCTGCCTGAGCCTGCATCCGGGCTCACGCAACGTGATTCCCGGCCAGGTGCAGATGACCATCGACCTGCGCCATCTGCATGCCGACAAACTGCAAGCGATGGTGGATGAAGTGCGCGAGGTGATCGAGGCAACGGCCAAGCAGCATGGGCTGAGCTATGAACTGACCCCCACCGCCGACTTCCCGCCGCTGGACTTTCATCCTTCTTGCGTCAACGCCGTGCGCGATGCGGCCAGTGTGCTGGGCTTGAGCCATATGGATATCGTCAGCGGCGCCGGGCACGACGCGATTTTTGTCGCCGAACTGGGCCCGGCCGGGATGATTTTTGTGCCGTGCGAAGGCGGCATCAGCCACAACGAAATCGAAAACGCCGCGCCGGATGACCTGGCCGCCGGCTGCGCAGTGTTGCTGCGGGCCATGGTCAACGCAGCCCAGGGAGGTGATGCGGCATGACTGATATCGCCAACCTGACGGCCGTGGAACTGCTGGCGCGCTACCGGGATAAAAGCCTGTCGCCGGTGGAAGTGACCGAAGACACGTTGCTGCGCATCGAGCGCTACAACCCGGTGGTCAACGCCTACTGCCATGTCGACCCCGAAGGCGCCTTGAACGCCGCGCGCGCCTCAGAACAGCGCTGGTTCAAAGGCCAGCCCTGCGGCGCATTGGACGGCGTGCCGGCGTCGATCAAAGACTTGACCCTGACGGCGGGCATGCCCACGCGCAAGGGCTCGCGCACCTCATCCGCCAGCGGGCCGTGGGACGTCGATGCACCGTTTTCGGCGTTTATGCGCAAGGCCGGCGCAGTGCTGCTGGGCAAGACCACCACCCCGGAATTCGGCTGGAAAGGCGTCACCGACAACCCGCTGTACGGCATCACCCGCAACCCCTGGGACACCCGCACCACGGCGGGCGGTTCGTCCGGCGGCGCGGGCGCGGCGGCGGCGCTGAACCTCGGCGTGTTGCACCAGGGCAGCGATGCCGGGGGCTCGATCCGCATTCCCTGCGCCTTTACCGGCACCTTCGGCATCAAGCCGACCTTTGGCTACGTGCCGCAATGGCCGGCCAGTTCCATGACGATCCTCTCGCACCTGGGGCCGATGACCCGCACCGTGGAAGATGCCGTGCTGATGCTGCAAACCGTGGCGCAACCGGACGCCCGGGACGGCCTGATTGGCGCCCCGCGCAGCACGCCGTGGCTCACGCCCGGGACGGACCTCAAGGGACTGCGCATCGCCTACAGCCCTGATTTTGGCTACGTGAACGTCGACCCACAGGTGGCCAAGGTGGTCGCGCAGGCGGTCGCGGGCCTGGTGCAACTCGGGGCGCATGTGGAACAGATCGACCCGGGGTTCAGCGATCCACTGGAGGTGTTCAATACCTTATGGTTCGCCGGCGCGGCGCGCCTGACCGGGCAACTGACCGGCGCCCAGTGCGACCTGCTCGACCCCGGCCTGCTGCGCATTGCGCAACAGGGCGAACGCCTCAGCCTGAACGACTACAACACCGCCCTCGAAGCACGGGCGGCACTGGTGGCGCGCATGGCGGCGTTCCATGAGCATTACGACATACTGGTTTCGCCAATGCTGCCAATCACCGCCTTTGACGCGGGGCACAACGTGCCACCGGGCTCGGGGCTGGGCGAATGGATGGAGTGGACGCCGTTCAGCTACCCCTTCAACCTCACCCAACAACCGGCGGCCTCGGTGCCGTGCGGGCTGGCGGCCAATGGGCTGCCGGTGGGGTTGCATGTGGTGGGGGCGCGGTTTGCCGATGAGCAGGTGTTGCGGGTGTGCCAGGTATACGCCCGGGCGTTTCCGACCCAGCATTTGCAGGCGCCGAAGGACTTGGGGTGAGACCCGGTCTGATGTGGGGGCGGGCTGGATTGCCTGCGATGGGCATGGTGGTGTACATATCCATTGCTGCGGTCATGGCGGCTTTTGGTTCCGCTCTTACAGCGGCTCACTTTTGAAGAGCGCAAAAGTAAGCAAAACGCCCTTGCCCCACCACTCGGTGCCTCGCCTAGGCTCGGCATGCCCGCAGTCAGGCATTGCTCCGTGGGCCCGCCGCGATCGGCCATCCATGGCCGTGTCGCGGCTACCCCGGCATCCTGCCGGGGTGCCCACTGCGCAATACCTGCCTGCGGCCATCGTGGTTTAACGGGGCGCCTAAGATCAAAAGCAGAGCAACAGAACAACCAAAGCCAGAGCGCGGAGCTGCATTCCCCTGTGGGAGCGGGCTTGCTCGCGAAGGCGGAGTGTCAGTCAATGCATTTATCAACTGACAGACTGCATTCGCGAGCAAGCCCGCTCCCACAAGGGTACGCGTACGCTTCGACGATCAGGCCGGCTGTCAGGCCGCCTCGCTCTGCTTGTGATTTTGATCTTAGGCACCCCGTTAAACCACGCTGGCCGTAATCCGATATTGATTTGGGGGGTAAACCGGCAGGACGCCGGTTTAGCCGCGCTGGGCCATGGATGGCCCATCGCGGCGGCCCCCCAAATCAATGTCGGATTACGGGCACACCGAGCCTAGGCGAGGTGCCGAGTGGTGGGGCAAGAGCCCTTTGGTTACTTTGGGGCTTTTCCAAAGTGACCCGCCGTCAGGGCGGAACCCTAAGTGGCCATGACCGCAGCAACGGATATGTACACAACCCCAGTCCGACAGACAGCCCGCAGCGCCAGCATCGCAGGCAAGCCAGCTCCCACACTCAATCGCATTTCACACACCGATTTTCGATTGTCACACTACAATGTCCCTCCCCACCCTCCGGAGCCGACATGGACATCGAACTGGCACGCACTTTCCTGGAAATCACCCGCTGCGGCAGCCTCGCCGCAGCAGCCGAGAAGTTGCACGTCACCCAGACTGCCATTACCGCACGTGTGCAAAAGCTCGAAAGCCAGCTCGACAGCACCCTGTTTGTGCGCAACCGCGCCGGGGCGCGCTTGACTGCCGATGGCGAGGCGTTTGTGGTGTATGCCAATCAACTGGTGCAAACCTGGGAAGCCGCGCGCCGTGACCTGCCGTTGCCCGAGGGCTATCGCAATGTGTTGCATATCGGCGGCGAAGTCAGCCTGTGCAACCCGTTGATGCTCGGCTGGGCCAAGGCCCTGCGCGAGCACATCCCCAGCCATGCACTGCGCACCGAAGTGCGTGATGGTGAATACCTGTTGCGCCAGTTGGAGCTGGGCGTGCTGGACGCTGCGCTGGTGTTCCAGCCGCAGTACTGGCCGGGGTTGCAGGTGGAGCAGGTGCTGGAGGAAAAACTGATCCTGGTGCGCCTGGCCGCCCGTCCCGATCCCTATGTGTATATCGACTGGGGCCCGGGCTTTCGCCAGCAACACGACGCCGCCCTGCCCGACAAGGCCCGCGCCGCGGTGAGTTTCAACTTGGGGCCACTGGCCCTGCAATACATTCTGGAGAACGGCGGCAGCGGCTATTTCCGCACGCGGGTGGTGCAGAGCTATCTCGAAAGCGGGGTTATGGAGCGCGTGCCCAAGGCTCCGGAGTTCAGTTTCCCGACTTACCTTGTGTACTCGCGCGAGCGCGATTCGGCGATCCTGCAACAGGCCCTGGTGCTGCTGCGCGGGGTGGTCAAGGCCGAAAGCGATTGGTCGCAACGCTGGGATCCGGTGCTTTGAACCCGTGCCCATGTTAGCCTCCTGATGTTTTCTCCTGGTCTGCCCTGTCGATGAACAAGAAAAAATCCGTCACCATCAGCGACATCGCCAAGCGGGTCAATATGACCACCATCACGGTGTCGCGGGCGTTGAGTAAACCCGACCTGGTCAAGCCCGCCACCCTGGCGCGGATCCTTGAAGTGGCACGTGAGCTGGACTACGTGCCCAACGCTTTCGCCCGTGGCCTCAAGCGCAGCGAAAGCCTGATCATCGGGGTGATCACTGCATCGGTGGACAACCCGTTCTACAGCGAGATGATCAAGGCGATTTCCCGCGAGGCGAAAAAGCACGGCTACACCATCATGCTGGTGGACACCGACGAGCTGGAAGAATTGGAAAGCAAGGCCGTGGACACCCTGCTGGGTTATCGCGTGGCGGGGATCATCCTCTCGCCGGTCTCCGACGAGCCCGACTACCAGCCCGATTACCTCGAGCGCCTGGGCAACGGCAAGACCCCGGTGGTGCTGCTCGACCGCACGATCCACGACAGCCCGTTCAGCCGCGTGGTGCTGGACAACTACCACAGTGGAATCGAGGCCGCGCAATACCTGTTGCGCCACAACCCCGCGCTCAAGCGCCTGCTGGTGCTGACCGGGCCTGAGCATTCGCGCATCACCGTAGAGCGCCTCAAAGGCCTGCGCGAAGTACTGGCCGAGCATCCCCAGGTGCAGGTCCAAGTGTGCGCCGGCGACTACACCTTGATGCCGTCCTACCTGCACACCCTCGACTACCTGGCCGCGCACTCCGCGCCGGACGCGATCATGGGCTTCAACCAGTTGATCACCCTCGGCGCCTTGCGCGCCCTGCGCATGCACAACATCCCCCACGATAGCCTGACCATCTGTGGCATCGACCGCTTGCCCTTTGCCGATATCTTCGGCGTGCCGATTGCCTGCGTGGCCCACGATGCGTCGCTGGCCGGCAGCAGTGCGGTGCGCCTGTTGCTCGACCGCCTGCAAGACCCGTACAAACCGCGGGACAAGGTGGTGATTGCCGGCACCCTGGAAAACGGCTAGCGGCTGGTGTAGCCGCCATCGATCGGCAGGCTGACCCCGCTGATCATGCTCGCCGCCTCGCTCAACAGGAACAGCACCGGTAATGCCACTTCGTGCGGCTGGGCGAAGCGTCCCAAGGGTATCGCCGCCAAGGCCGGGTCGCGCTTGGCCGGATCGGACCAGGCCTGTTGCGCCATCGGCGTCAGGGTCACGGTGGGGTTGACGCTGTTGACCCGGATCCCGAAACGCCCCCATTCAGCACATTGCACGCGGGTGATCGCATCCAGGGCGGCCTTGGAGGCGCAATAGCCGAGGTGATCGTCCAGCGCCACCAGCGACGCCTGGCTGGAGACGTTGACGATACTGCCAGCAATACCTGCGGCGATCATCGCCGCCGCCACTCGGCTGGCGACTTGCGCGGCGGCGCGGGCGTTGACGTTCATCACCAGGTCAAAGGCTGCGCTGCTGATCGCCGCTGCCGGCTCCAGGCGCGAGATACCGGCGCAATTGACCAGGCCGTGCATCGGCGGCAGGTCCTTGAGGGCCGCGTCCAGGGAGGCGCTGTTGGCAATGTCCAGGCACAGGGTTTCGCAACCCAATTGCGCGAGCGCGTTGACGTCACGGCCGATGGCGAAGACCTGGGCGCCACAGGCGATCAGTTGCAGGGCGATTTCCCGGCCAATGCCGCTGCTGGCGCCGGTGACGAGGATGCGTTGGTGGGTGAAGTCGAAGGTGGTGGTCATGGATTTCGGTCTCTAATGCAATGGAGAACCCTTGTGGGAGCGGGCTTGCTCGCGATGGCGGTGGGTCAGGTAGCTTATTTGTTACTGACACACCGCTTTCGCGAGCAAGCCCGCTCCCACATTTGGATAGGTGTGCACTTAGTGGCTTTGCAAGCTGTGCATGACGGGTTTGAGCGCGGGATAGAGCTGCAAGTAGTCGGCAAAAGCGCGGTCGTATGCCTGCACATTCTCAGCTTCAGGCTCAGCCCGCAGCTCCAACTGCACCCAGCCCTTGTCCATTTGCGCCTTATCCACCAGCCCCACCGTATGCGCCGCCAACAACGCCGCACCCAATGCCGCCTCCACTTCCTGGACGATGGTGTACACCGGGTAGCGGGTCACATCGGCAATGATCTGCATCCATAAATCCGAATGGCTCGCCCCGCCCACCACGATCAAGCGCGGGTCCAGTGAATGGGCGCCACGCATGCCCGCCTCGATGTTGTGCCGCAGGGCAAAACTCACGCCTTCGAGCACGGCGCGGTACAGGTGGATGCGGCTGTGATACAGGTTCAGGCCGACAAAGCTGCCGCTGGCCTGGTCATCCCACACCGGGCTGCGCTCCCCCATCAGGTACGGCAAAAACAACAGCCCTTCACTGCCCGCCGGGATTTTGCGCGCGCTTTGTTCCAGCAGCCACAGGCTGTCCTGGCCGGTGTCCTTGGCCTGTTGTTCCTCAGCCTGGCAGAACTGCTCGCGAAACCAACTGACCGAGGCGCCGGCGGTAATCGCGCCGCCGAAGATGTACAGGTCCTGCTGGCCGTTGTAGACATGGGGCATGCTCACCAGGCCATGCCGGGCATCCACCTGTTGGTTGAGGTAGCCCCAGCACATGCTGGTGCCGATCATCGCCACGTGGTTGCCCGGCCGGGTGACGCCGGCCGCCAGGGTCGCCATGGCCGCATCGACGCCACCGGCCAGCACCGGCATGCCCGCCGCCAGGCCCAGGCGTTGCGCCCACTCCGGCAGCAGGCCGCCCACCACTTCGCCCGAATACAGTAAGCGCTCGGGCATCATCGCCAACGGGATATCCAGCGCCGCCAGCATCTCGGCAGACCAGCCGCGCGCGGCCACATCGTAGATGCCGCCGATATTGCCGGCGCTGCTGTGATCCACCGCCACCTCGCCGGTCAGGCAGTAATTGATATAGCTGTTGGGCGGCAGCAGGTAGCGGGTGTTGGCCCAGACCTGGGGTTGGTGCTGCTTGAGCCAGAGCATCTTGGTGAAGCCGTAGTAGCTGTCCACCGAGTTGCCGGTGACCGCGAACAGGCGCTCCAGATCAACATGTTCGCGCACCCAGGCCACCTGCTCACCGGCGCGACGGTCCATCCAAATCAGACAGGGGTGCAGCGGTTTGATCTGCGCATCCACGGCTATCCCCGAGCCGCCGTACAAGCTGCTGATACACAACGCCTTGACCTGCTCTGTGGCGACCCCGGCCTTGCCCATGCACTGGGCCACGCAGGCCTGCACCGCATCCAGCCAGACCTGGGGCCACTGCTCGGCCCAGCGCACTTTTGGGGTATCCACGCGATAGCCCTGGCTGTGCTGGGCGATGATCCGACCCTCGCCATCCACCAGCAGCGCCTTGGTGCTTTGGGTGCCTATGTCTACGCCAATCACATAATGCATAGTCATTGTCCTGGCTTGAGCAGTACCTTGATCGACTTCACCGAGTTGGCCAGGTCGAACGCTTCAGCCCAGTTATCCAAAGGGAAGTCATGGGTGACGATGCCCTTGGACGTCACCAGGCCACGTTCGAACAGGTCGATGGCCACCGGGTAGCAATACGGCCCAAGATGCGCGCCGCGTACGTCCAGCTCCTTGCGGTCACCGATGATCGACCAGTCGGCGCTGGTCTCGGCACCGAATACGCTGAACTCGACAAAGCGTCCCAATTTGCGGATCAGCTCCAGGCCCTGGGTTACGCCGGCCGGCACGCCGGTGGTCTCGATATACACGTCGCAACCGTAGCTGTCGGTCAGGCCATTGATGATCTCGCGGGCGTTGTCCCGGGATGGGTTGATCACCACATCGGCGCCATATTTTTTCGCCAGTTCCAGGCGCTCGTCGACCATGTCGATGACCACCAGTTTTTTCGGGGTTTTCAGTGCGGCCACCTGCACCATGCACAAGCCCAGGGTGCCCGCGCCGGCAATCACCACCACGTCATCGAGTTGCAGGTCGCCACGGTTGACCGTGTGGATCGCGCAGGCCATTGGCTCGATCAAGGCCGAATCTTCCAGGGACACCGACTCGGGAATCTTGTGCACGATGGCCGTCTTGGGGATGCGCATGTACTGGGCCATGCCGCCCTCGGCCACTTCGCGCTGGAAGCCGAAGATGTTGTGCACCTCGCACATCCAATACTTGCCGGACTTGCAGAAACGGCACTTGCCGCAAGGCACGATTTGCTCGGCGATCACCTTGTCGCCCACCTTGACCTCGAAGTGCTCCTCGGCGCCCTCGCCCACTTGCTCCACATAGCCAAAAAACTCATGCCCCGGCACCACCGGCGCCTTGACCCAGGGGTTGTCGCCGCCCCAGAACATCGCCGCGCCCGAGTGGCATTTGCAGTCACTGGCGCAGATGCCGCAGGCGGCGATGCGGATCACCAGTTCATTGGGGCGCGCCTGGGGTTTGCTGATGCGCTCCAGGCGGTAGTCTTTCGGGCCGTGGCAGACGACGGCTTGCATTTGGGTGTGCTTATCCATGGTGTACTGACCTTTATTGAAGATGAGAGAGCCCGTCGCGGCCACGGCGGCCGCGTTGCGGTGATGGTTTTTTTACTTGTGGCGCTGACGGCTGATAAAGATCGCCAGCAAAATAATTGCGCCCTTGATCACGCTCTGTACGTAGGGCGAGACCCCGAGCATGTTCAGGCCGTTGTTCAACACCCCCAGCAGCATGGCGCCGAGCAAGGTGCCGACAATCACCCCGCGCCCACCGGCAATCGAGGCGCCGCCCAGGACCACGGCGGCAATCGCATCCAGTTCGAAACCGATCCCCGCATTGGGCTGGCCACTCATCAGGCGTGAGGTCAGCACCAGCCCGGCAATCGCTGCGGTCAGGCCGCTGATGCCATACACCAGCAGCTTGAAACGCGCCGCTCGCACACCGGACAAGCGCACCGCTTCTTCATTGCCGCCTATGGCGTAGATGTAGCGGCCGATGCGCGTGTGTTGCAGCAGTACATAGGCCACCAGGTAGGTGACCAGCATGATCAGGATCGGTACCTGAAGGCCCAGCAGGCTTGCACGGCCAAAGAAGCCGAACCACTCCGGCAGCCCGGAAATCGGATAGCCGTCGGTGTACATCAGGCCAAAGCCACGGGCAATGCCCATGGTCGCCAGGGTGACGATGATCGGTGGCATATGCAGGTAAGCCACGGGCAATGCCCATGGTCGCCAGGGTGACGATGATCGGTGGCATATGCAGGTAAGCCACGAACAGCCCGTTGCCGATACCAAACGCCACACCAATCAGCAATCCGGCGCCAATCGCCAGCCCCGGCGGCAGGCCCGCGACCATCAGCCCGGCAGTCAGGGTGCCGGACAAGGCCATCACCGGCCCCACTGACAAATCGATGCCACCGGTCAGAATCACGCAGGTCATGCCCACCGCGATGATCGCGTTGATCGACACCTGGCGGGCGATATTGGACAGGTTGCTGGCGGTGAGGAAGGTGTCACTGGCGACGATCATCACGGCCGTGACCACCAGTAGCCCGATAAACGGATAAAACGCCGGTGAGCGCACCAGCCGCGCCAGGTTCAGGCGCAGCCGGCCGGTCTCGGCGCGGTTAATGGACGTATTCACTTGAGCCCCCTGTTGCATGGCGCATAACCTCTTGTGGGTTGACGGCGGACGCTTCCAGTACCTTGACAATGGCGCCCTTGTGGAACACGGCGACGCGGTCGCACATGCCGATGATTTCCGGCAGCTCCGAGGAAATCATGATGATTGCGTAGCCTTGCTCGGTGAGCTTGCGCATCAACGCGTAGATCTGTGCCTTGGCGCCGACGTCGATGCCCCGAGTGGGTTCGTCGAACACCAGCACGTCGCAGTGATGGTTGATCCAGCGGGCAATCACCACTTTTTGCTGGTTGCCGCCGCTGAGGTTGAACACCCGGCTTTCGCCGCTTGGGGCCTTGATCGACAGCTGGCGCATCAGTTCATCAACACTGGCGCACTCCTTGCCCTTGTCGATCAGGCCGCTGGCGCCCTGGTATTTGCGCAGGTTGTTGATGGAGATGTTTTCGCGAATGCTGAAATCGGTGATCAGGCCTTCGCTCTTGCGGCTTTCCGGCAGCAGGCCGATGCCCTGGGCCAAGGCCTGGGCCGGGTCGTCGAGGCTGACTTTTACCCCGCGCAGCCACACGTCTTTGGTCACCGACGCCAGCGCGCCCATCATGCCCAGGGCCAGTTCGGTGCGGCCCGAGCCGACCAGCCCGGCAAAACCGAGGATCTCGCCCTGATGCAGTTGGAACTGGTTGTGTGGGCCATTGCGCTGCAATTGAATGTCCTTGACCTCTAGCAGCAACGGCCCGCGCGCGGCGGTGGGTTTGGGGGGGAAGCTGCATTCCAGTTTACGGCCCACCATCATCTCTACCAGGCGGTCGATATCGCTGTCCGCCACATCCGTGACGCCGACATTACCGCCGTCGCGCAATACGCTGATGCGGTCGCACACCTGGAAAATTTCTTCCAGGTGATGGGAGATGAAAATCACCGCCACGCCCTGGCGCTTGAGTTCACGCATGATCTCAAACAGCAGTTCGGCCTCACTCGGCGTGAGCGTAGCGGTGGGCTCATCAAGTACCAACAGCCGCGCATCCAGGGCCAGGGCCTTGGCGATCTCGACAAACTGCTGCTCGGCCACGCTCAGGTGCTTGATCGGGCATTGCAGGTCGATGCTCACGCCCAGGCGTTGGAACAGCGCCTGGGACGCTTGATGCATATCGCGCTTGCGCAGCAGGCCGAAGCGGTTGTTCAGCTCATGGCCGAGGAAGATGTTTTCCACCGCCGTGAGGTATGGAATCAGGCTGAACTCCTGGAACACAATGCCGATGCCGGCGGCAATCGCGTCACGATAGGTTGCGAACTGCTGCACCTGGCCGTCGATCAGGATGCGCCCTTCGTCCTGGTGCTCGACCCCACCGAGGATTTTCATCAGGGTCGATTTACCCGCGCCATTTTCCCCGAGCAAGGCGTGAATCTCGCCGCGCTCCACTTGCAGGTTGATGGACTTGAGGGCTTGCACCCCCGGGTAGCGTTTACAGATGTTTTCCAGTTGCAAAAGACTGCTCATGCCGCCGACCTCTCGTTCAGAAGGGTGCCCAGGGCCCCACGCTTGACGTGGGGCATGGACGGTTTACCAGCTGAAGTCCTTGGCCTTGGCCTGGTCGATCAGGGTGATATCCACCGGGACGGTGGCGGGCACTTGCGAGCCCCACTTCTTGGCCAGGGCGATGCCCAGGGCCAGGCGGATCTGGTCACGCGGGTACTGCGCCGAGGTGGCGATGAACTTGCTGCCGGGCTTGAGGATGGCCTTGATCGCTTCCGGCGCACCGTCGACGCTGACCAGTTTGACATCCAAGCCGCTGGCCTCGATGGCCGACAGTGCGCCAAGGGAGCCGTTGTCATTGACGCTGAAAACACCCTTGAGGGTGGGTTGGGCCTGGAGCATGTTTTCGGTCACGGTCAGTGCCTGGTCACGCTCCTGCTTGCCGTTCTGGATGCTGACAATCTTGATCTGCGGATGCTTGGCCACGGCCTCCTTGCAACCGCGCACGCGCTCGAGGATCGGTACCACGGCGATGCCGTCGAGGATTGCGATATTGCCGGCGTCACCGATGTTTTTCGCCAGGTATTCACAGGCCTGGAAGCCGGCGTCGAAGTTCTTTGAGCCGACGAAGGAGTCCAGCGGGCCATCGGCCTGGGCGTCTACCGCGACCACCACGACACCGGCGGCATGGGCCGATTTGACGGCGGACTGTACGCCCACCGAATCCGTGGGGTTGATCAGCAGGATATCGATGCCCTTTTGCAGCATGTCTTCGACGTCACTGACCTGCTTGGACACGTCGTGACGGGCATCGGTGATGATCAATTGCGCGCCGATGGTCGCCGCTGCGTCTTGCAGGGCGTCTTTCATGGTGACGAAGTACGGGTTGTTGATTTCCTGGAAGGAGGCGCCAATACGCATAGGCGCAGGCTGGGTGTCGGCCAGGGCGACAGTGGAGATGCTTAGAGCCAACAAACACAGGGTTTTCGGAAGCATTTTCATGGCGTGGGTCTCTGTTTTGTTTTTATTTTTAGAGCAAATGTTATCGTTAACATTTTGTCAGAAGCTAACAAGGAAATTGAACAGGCGCAAGCCCCTTGCGCGATCCCCGGTGGGAGTCGGTTCCTACCGGGGGGCGAGCCCAGCTCGCAAAATCTGCAGGCCGGACTAAGCTCACTCCCCAATAAAAAATACAACGAGCACCGCCATGACCCATCCCACCGAGGCCTTTCGCCAACGCTACCGCGCCGCTGTCCACCCGCGCTACAACCCGTGGCTGCATGCCGGTTTTGTACTGGCCTACGGTTTGTTCTGCATCATCCTGGCCTGGGGCAGCGCCCAACACATTCAAGCCTGGGAGTGGCTGACCATCCCCCTGACGCTGGTGTTCTTCAACCTGTGTATCTACCTCGTCCACCGTCACCTGGGCCATCACAAACATGGGTTTGCCAAGCTGTTCTATGCGCGCCATACCGGTGATCATCACAGCTTCTTCACACCCGGCCACATGACCTATGACAGCCCCAGGGACTGGCGGGTGATTCTGTTTCCGGCCTGGCTGATCGTCCTCCACAGCCTGGCCATCACCCTCCCCGCCTGGTGGCTGCTCAAGCAGTTCAATCCGAATGTCGCCGGGCTGTTCGCCGGGTGCATGATCCTCGGTTACCTGCTCTACGAAACCTTCCACGCCTGCGAACACCTGCCAGCCGGGCACCCCTTGGCCCGCTTGCCGTGGATCCGCCATATGCACCAACTCCACGCGTTGCACCACCGTCGCGAATTGATGCAGGGACGCAACTTCAACATCGTGCTGCCGTTGATGGACTATCTGTTCGGCACACTGCACTGGGAGCCCGTCTCAACCCCCTCCAAAGACTCTCGGGAAGCACCATGAGCCAAAAAATCCGTCATCTGCTATTGCTGGTATTGATCGCCATCGGCGCCTTTTTGCTGCTGATGCCCACCGAGGTCCAGCCGGTCAACTGGGCGCCGCCCAAGGCACCGTCAATGCAAGATGGGCCCTATAGCGAGAACCAGCGCCTGAAGGATGTCCAGCGCATTGGCGCCCAGGACATCGCCGGGCCCGAGGCCTTGCTGGTGGATGCCCAGGGCTTGCTGGTCACCGGCCTGCATGACGGGCGGATCATCCGCACCGCGCCAGACAGCAAGACCCTGGAAGTGCTGGCCAACACCGGCGGCCGCCCACTGGGCCTGGCACAGCACCCCGACGGGCGCCTGATCATTGCCGATGGGATCAAGGGCTTAATGGCCTTGGACGCCCAACGCACGTTAAGCACCCTGAGCACCAGCGCCAATGGCGTGCCCTTCGGTTTTACCGATGATGTGACGGTGGACGCTGCCGGACGCTATGGCTATTTCAGCGATGCCTCCAGCCGCTGGGGCTATGGGCAGGATGGTGAGGCGGTGATCGAGCATGGTGGTGACGGCCGGTTGTTGCGTTATGACTTCAGCAACGGCCAGACCGACGTGTTGCTCGATCAACTGCAATTCGCCAACGGCGTGGCCCTGGGGCCGGATGAAAGCTATGTGCTGGTCAATGAAACCGGGGCCTATCGCATCAGTCGCTATTGGCTCAAGGGCGACAAGGCTGGCACCCATGACCTGTTTATCGACAACCTGCCGGGGCTGCCGGACAACCTCACCTTCAATGGCCGGGACCGGTTCTGGGTGGCGCTGTATTCGCCGCGTAACCCACTGCTCGATGGCTTGGCCGGTTACCCCGCGATACGCAAGATGATGGTGCGGGCGCTGATGGTGGTGCCCAAGCCCATCGAGCGCAAAGCCTTTGTGCTGGGGCTGGATGTGAATGGCCAGGTGGTCGCCAACCTGCAGGATGGCAGCGCGGGCAATTACTCACCTATTACCAGCGCCCGCGAAGCGGGTGAGTGGCTGTACCTGGGCTCGCTGAAGAACACCAGCATGGCGCGCTTGCCGCTGAAGTTGGCCCTGTAGCAGGCGGCTTGCCGGCGATCGCCGACAAGCCGTTTTGGGTTAGCGCACGATGGTCTGGCTGCAGATATGCCCCAGGCTGACGTACTGCGAGATATTGCCGCCTACGCCAACACCCGGGAACTCCTTGAGCTCAATGCGCCAGCCGCCCATGTTGAACCAGGTGCGCCAGTTGTAAGTCTGGCCGGACGAGCTGTCCGGGTAGACCACATTGAGATCGCCGGAGCAGGTGCCCAGGTCGACGTTGCCGGACGCCGCGCCGGTGATACCGGTCTTGGCCTCGTAGTTGACCCAGTGGTAGTTGATGGTGTTGTCGAAGCGTTTGTCGACCCGCAGCACCGGGGTCACGCCACGCAGCGGCTCACCGGTGCTGTCCGACCACTGGGTGCTCCAGCTCAAGCTGCGGGAAGCCTGGGTGGCCAGTTGCATGATCGAACTGGGGATACGCACCACGTTGTCGCCATTCACATTGCTCTGGTTCAAGCGTGGCGCCGAGCCAAAGGACAAGAGGTATCGCGCCTGCGGGTTGAGCGCCACTGCCGGGTTGGCCCGCACCCGCACCTTGACGACGTAGCCCGGGGTAAGGCTTGGGTAGGTGGAGGTGCTGTTGGGTTGGATCACCACCCAGTTGTTGCCATCGAAGCGCTCGAAAATCCACTGGTCGCGTGTGCCCGCGCCATCATCGCCGAGGAACATGCCCACACCCTGGCCGCGCAACGAGGTGAAGTCGAAGTAATCGACATCGTTGATGCTGTCGAGGTTACCGACCACCTGATTCAGCGCGTCCGGCAGCGCGAACGCGGTTTGCGCGGTGTCATTGGGCTCGAAGGCGTCGATATTGCTGTCCACCGCCACGCCGAAACTGAACTGCGAGTTGCTCGCGGTGTTGGCCACCATGTACCAGTAATAATCGCCGGCGGGCATCACGCCATTGAGGTACTCGTCGGCGCTGCCTGGGTTATCCGAGGTGCCCAGCAGCGTCAGGTTGCCTTGGCCGTCGTCATGGAACAGGCTCAACGACATATCGGTGCCGGCGCTCTGGTTCAGCAGTTGGACCTGAATGCGCGCGCTTTGCGCCAGGTTGAAGTGGTAGGCCACTTGCGCCCCGGTTTCCACGCCGGTCACGTTGTACAGGGTGTTGATATCCAGGGTCGGGAACAACGGTGCAAAGGCTGCAATGGCTGCGCCTTGCAGTTGTTTCTCGCCAGGTTTTTGCAGCGCATCAACCACCGTATCCACCGGCGCGCTGCTGACTGCGGCCTTGCTTGCCACCGCCTTGGCCTTGCCGGCCTTGGCCGCCTGGAGTTTTTGCTTGAGTTCGGCCGCAAGCTTGGACGGCTCGACCTTGCCCCCCACTTTCAGCGCCTGGTCGACCGCATGCTTGACCGCCTGGGCGGACAGTTTGGCCGGGGCTTGCGAAGGGTACTGCTCGGCCAGGGCAAAGGCCGAAACGAAGCAGGAGGCCGCCATGGCGGCGCCCAGCATAAAGGCTTTTTTCGATTTCATTTTTTATCCATCCATAGTTAAAAAATTTGTGGCTTGGGTGCGCGGTGAAATCCGTTCACCTGGGATGGACTGTAGGATATGACTGTATGCATGTACAGTATTTTTTCAGATGAATGCGAGATGGATTCGATAAGCACTGTAGGAAGAAACGACAAAGCCCAGGCAGTGCTGGGCTTTGGTTTGCGCGGCTACCACTTGCGCCAAACGACCCAAGCCGTCAAGGCCGCGAAATAGATGACCGAGAAGTAAAACGGCCATGTGGCCCAGCGTTTGAGTGCCAATGGGACTGAGTCCAGCTCTTGCCTGGTCGTCTCACCACTTTTCACAAAGTGGCCGGGCCACGTAAAGAACTGCACGAACACGCCCATGCGCATGGTTTTATCAATCAGCTTGTTTCTGCCCCAAAAACGCTTGTAGTACTGGACTGTTTCGTTGTCGCTGAAATAGCTTTCCAACTCATCCAGTTTTTTGTACTGACCGTACAAAGTCAGGCCCAGGGAAACATACATTCCAAGTGCCAGCACTATCAGGATCAATGTGTATAACGACATGCCTATATTCCTGCTGGCTTGTACAGAAAATCGCCCATCTCTTCTCCAACAACCCCACCCAAAGCCCCCCCGCTACTCCCGCCAACAGCACCTGCAACAATCGCGCACATCAATTGCCCCTGCCCTTTCAACGCGACACCTAAAACTATCTTGCAAGCACTCCCACTGATCCGGCCCGCAATCGTCCCCCCCACCACAGCCCCCGAAACCCCGCCCACCAACTTCCCTCCCTCCACATACCTCGCCCTACTGCACAGCTCCCCCCGATCCTTCATACACGCCTCCTTGATCTCCAATCCCGCCACTCCCACATCCAACGCCAGCCCCACATACGTGCCATTGCCCAACAACCTTGAGGTTTGAGCAATGCTTTTGATGCGCTGGGCGTAACCCACAATTTCACTTTTATGCAGGTAGCTCTTGGTCGAAATCCCCAATACCTTTTTCAACGATTGATGGCTCTGCAAGCGGGTGCCAAACCGCGCCGCGCCTTGCAGTTGCACCTCCAACTTGTTGAACAACACCTGGCGATGGCGCACAAAGTTATTACGGTCCAGCACCCCGTCCTTAAGCTGGCGATGCAACCGTTCGACCTCCTCCAGTGTGTGCCTGACCTCATCCAGGTGCCGGCCCCATGCCGAGGTGGCACTGCCTACGCCCAATGAGCTGTAGCCAAGCAGGCTTTGCAGCAAATCATATTGGCCAACCACCGCTGCCCCGAGTGCCGCGTCCTGTTCCAGGCCGCGGCGGATTTGCTCGGCGTGGCGCATCAACCAGGCATCGTTGAAGGTGCAGGCCATGCCGTAGTCGTCGGGAATAATCACCATCTGCCCTGGCGTGACCAGGCCATGGCGCAAGTGCAGGTTCAACGCATCGAACTGCGTCGACAGTTGGTGGCTGGAGTCCTTGAGCAAACGGGTTTTCAAGCTCAAAAAATCTGTGGTCCGGTCATTGATATACGCCTGCGCCATCGCCCGCATCCCTGATGCAATGAATAGGGCGTAGGAATATATGTAAGCAGAACGGGCCTGGCACAAGCCCGGGGATGAAAAACGGCTTGGCGATGAAATTTGGGAAGTTGCCTACTTTTCGAGCGCTGCAGACCTACAGAAACGACCGCGAACATCGCCTTGCGACAACCGCGTTTTTTTCACATTGGAAACAACAAAGCCCAGGCAGTGCTGGGCTTTGGTTTGCGCGGCTACCACTTGCGCCAAACGACCCAAGCCGTCAAGGCCGCGAAATAGATGACCGAGAAGTAAAACGGCCATGTGGCCCAGCGTTTGAGTGCCAATGGGACTGAGTCCAGCTCTTGCCTGGTCGTTCATCACGCTTGATATGGTGGTTGGGCTGCATGAAAAAGCCGATGAGTATGCTCATCCGCATGACTCTATCGATACGTTTATTCCTCCCCCAAAAACGCTTGTTGCGTTGGACCGCCTTGTTCTCGCTGAAATAGCTTTCCAACTCATCCAGTTTTTTGTACTGACCGTACAAAGTCAGGCCCAGGGAAACATACATTCCAACTGCCAGCGCTATAAGGATCAATGCGTACAACGACATGTTCAAATTCCTGCTGGCTTGTACAAAAGATCACCCACCTCTTCTCCAAAAATGCCCCCCGCAGTCCCCCCGCCGAACCCGCCAGCACCACCACCGATAACCCCACACGCCAACCGCCCTTGTCCCTTCGTAACTACACCCAACACAATGTTGCAAGCACTCCCACTGATCCGGCCCGCAATCGTCCCCCCCACCACAGCCCCCAAAACCCCACCCACCAACTTCCCTCCCTCCACATACCTCGCCCTACTGCACAGCTCCCCCCGATCCTTCATACACGCCTCCTTGATCTCCAATCCCGCCACTCCCACATCCAACGCCAGCCCCACATACGTGCCATTGCCCAACAACCTTGAGGTTTGAGCAATGCTTTTGATGCGCTGGGCGTAACCCACAATTTCACTTTTATGCAGGTAGCTCTTGGTCGAAATCCCCAATACCTTTTTCAACGATTGATGGCTCTGCAAGCGGGTGCCAAACCGCGCCGCGCCTTGCAGTTGCACCTCCAACTTGTTGAACAACACCTGGCGATGGCGCACAAAGTTATTACGGTCCAGCACCCCGTCCTTAAGCTGGCGATGCAACCGTTCGACCTCCTCCAGTGTGTGCCTGACCTCATCCAGGTGCCGGCCCCATGCCGAGGTGGCACTGCCTACGCCCAATGAGCTGTAGCCAAGCAGGCTTTGCAGCAAATCATATTGGCCAACCACCGCTGCCCCGAGTGCCGCGTCCTGTTCCAGGCCGCGGCGGATTTGCTCGGCGTGGCGCATCAACCAGGCATCGTTGAAGGTGCAGGCCATGCCGTAGTCGTCGGGAATAATCACCATCTGCCCTGGCGTGACCAGGCCATGGCGCAAGTGCAGGTTCAACGCATCGAACTGCGTCGACAGTTGGTGGCTGGAGTCCTTGAGCAAACGGGTTTTCAAGCTCAAAAAATCTGTGGTCCGGTCATTGATATACGCCTGTGCCATCGCCCGCATCCCTGATGCAATGAATAGGGCGTAGGAATATATGTAAGCAGAACGGGCCTGGCACAAGCCCGGGGATGAAAAACGGCTTGGCGATGAAATTTGGGAAGTTGCCTACTTTTCCAGCACTGCAGACCTACAGAAACGACCGCGAACATCGCCTTGCGACAACCGCGTTTTTTTCACATTGATTTCACTGGCCGACCACGCACCGAACGCTAGATTGCCGGCCAACGCAAACAGCAATGTATGAGCTGCCCAGGGTGAAAAGTGTGGTTGACATGATCCAGGCCAAGCCCCTCGCCGACCGGGGCCTGGCGAAAACGCTCAAACAGGTGTGGCTGCGTTTTATCGCAATCATCGCCCTGTGCCTGGCGGTGATGGGTGCCATGCTCTGGCCTACCTCACCGCAGAACCTTGGCATCGACAATCGCATGGTCGCGTCGGGGGCCCTGGCAGCTTGGCGCAACGGCAACCTGATCGTACTGGTGCGTCATGCAGAACGCTGCGATCGCTCCAGCAATCCCTGCCTGGGCCCTCCAGATGGCTTGACCCGATCCGGCAGTGTGGCGGCGACCGCAGTAGGGGCCGCATTCCAGACCCTGGGCATGTCCCACAGCGATGTGTTGAGCAGCCCTACCACGCGCACTGTGCAAACTTCGCAGTTCATGTTCGACAACGCCCACGTGTTACCCGACCGCTTGACCTTGTGTGGCACCACACTCGCCCACGACCTGCCGGCCCGCAAGACCGCCGGGCGTAACCTGCTGCTGGTCACCCACAGCGAATGCATCGCCGACCTGGAGCGGGTGCTGGGTTATCCCCACGCCGAGGGCGCCGAATACGGCAGTTCGCTGTTTGTGCAAGTGGGCACCCACGGCAAACTCAAGGTGCTCGGGATACTCAACAGCCAGGACTGGGCATCTGCCCTAGAGCATCTTTAGCGGTCAGCACGCGCCGGCAACTCATGCCGGCATCACCCTGGTAATGGGATCACCCGCAATGGTCTGACGGACTTGTAGGAAAAGCTCGAATAGATTTCTTTCACACAGGGCAGCGTCTGCAACACCTCACGGGCAAACTCGCCAAAGGACTCCAGGTCCTTGGCCACCACTTCCAGTAAAAAATCATAGCGCCCGGACACGTTGTGGCAGGCGACGATTTCCGGGATGTCCAGCAGCCGCTGCTCAAACGCCCGGGCGATTTCCTTGGAATGGGTGTCCATCATGATGCTGACAAACGCCGTGACCCCATAGCCCAGGGCCTTGGGCGAGAGGATCGCCTGGTAGCCACTGATCACGCCGCTGTCTTCCAGGTTCTTGACCCGGCGCCAGCACGGCGAAGTGGTCAGGGAGACACGTTCGGCCAGTTCGGCAACGGTCAGGCGGGCGTTGCCTTGCAGGGCGTTGAGCAGGGCTTTGTCGGTACGGTCTAGTCCTACAGGCATGTCTTGCCTCGAATAGTTATTTTTATGGATTTTCATTCTTTGCCGCAGGCTTTTCCCAGCAAAGTAGGCAACGTTCGGCCTCGGTTATGAGCATAGCATTGTAGGAAATAAGGAGAGTCCTACATGAACAACAAACACAGCGGATTCGGCTTTTCTACCCGTGCGATCCATCACGGCTACGATGCGCAAGACCATCATGGTGCCCTGGTGCCGCCGATTTATCTGTCGGCGACGTTCGCCTTTCCTACTGCCGAATACGGCGCGGGCTGTTTTGCCGGCGAAGAAAGCGGGCACTTTTACACGCGTATCTCCAACCCGACCCTGGCCTTGCTCGAATCACGCATGGCCACCCTGGAAGGCGGCGAAGCGGCGGTGGCATTCAGTTCCGGGATGGGCGCGATTGCGGCAACGTTCTGGACCCTGTTGCGGCCCGGCGATGAGGTGATCGTCAGCCAGACGTTGTACGGCTGTACCTTCGCCCTGCTGCACCACGGTATCGGCGAGTTCGGCATCAAGGTGCGCCATGTCGACCTGTCGGACCTCGAAGCCCTGCGCGCCGCCCTCTCCCCCGCGACCCGCATGATCTACTGTGAAACCCCGGCCAACCCCAACCTGCAATTGATCGACATCGCCGCCGTGGCCAAGATCGCCCACCAGCAACCCAACGTGACCGTGGTCATTGATAACACCTACTGCACCCCCTACCTGCAACGCCCGCTGGAACTGGGCGCCGATGTGGTGGTGCACTCGGCCACCAAATACCTCAGCGGCCACGGCGATATCACCGCCGGTATCGCCGTCAGCCGCCATGACCTGGCGCAGCGTATTCGCCTGCAAGGCTTGAAGGACCTGACCGGGGCCGTGCTGTCGCCCCAGGACGCCTTTCTGTTGATGCGTGGCCTCAAGACCCTGGCCCTGCGCATGGATCGCCATTGCAGCAATGCCCAGGCCGTGGCCGAGGCCTTGCAGGCCCATCCGGCGGTGGAGTCAGTGACCTACCCCGGCCTGCGCTCCTTCCCACAATACGAGTTGGCGGCGCGGCAGATGAAACTGTCAGGGGGCATGATTGCCTTTGAACTCAAGGGCGGCATCGCCACGGGCAGGCGCTTTATGAACGCGCTCAAACTGTTCAGCCGCGCGGTCAGCCTCGGCGACGCGGAATCCCTGGCCCAGCACCCGGCGAGCATGACCCACTCCACCTACACCCCAGAGGAACGGGCCCAGCACGGGATTGCCGAAGGGCTGGTGCGCTTGTCGGTAGGGCTGGAGGACATCGCGGACCTGCTGGCCGATATCGAGCAGGCACTGGCGCATTGCGTCAAGCGCGCGCCGGCGAGCAAACCGACGACGCACGCTATGTAGCTGCCAGCTATTTGACCAGCCGGGTTTCCTTCGACGGCCGATAGCCGAAATAGGCGCTGTAGCATTTGCTGAAGTGGCTGGGGGACACAAACCCGCAGGCCACCAGCACATCGACCTGGGACAGCTCGGTGTGCTGCAACAGGCGCCGAGCCTCAGTGATACGCAGCTCCATGTAGTAACGCTGCGGCGTAGTCCCCAATTGCTCGCGGAACAGGCGCTCCAACTGGCGCCGCGAGCGCCCGGCATACACCGCCAGTTGCTCCAGGGCCAGGGGCTCTTCGAGATTGGCATCCATCAGGCGTACCACCTCGCGTAGCGGCGCACTCACGCAGATATTTTCTGCGGGTTTGATCCGCCGGTAACGCGACTCCTCAAAAGCCAGGATATCTTCGATACCCTCCACCAGCGCCTTGTCGTGCAGGCTCTTGATCCAGTCCAGGGCCATATGGAACGCCCCTGATGGGCTCGATGCACTGAGGCGATCACGATCGATCACGTACGGCTCGCTACTGACCTGGGTGGCCTTGGCGATTTCCGTCAGCGCCGGGCGGTGTTCCGGGTGGATGGCACAGCGATAGCCATCGAGCACCCCGGCCTTGCCCAGGAACCATGCCCCGTTCCATAAGCCGACAAGGATCACGCCCTGTTGCGCCGCGGCCTTGAGCAGTTCGATAAAGCTTTCGCTGGCTTTGAGCTGGGTGCGGTAGCCGCCGCAAATCACCAGTAGGTCGAGGTCGGCCAGCGCGCTGTGGTCCAGGCGTGCGTCGGGGCGAATCACCAAGCCCAGGTCGCTGATCACCTCCTGCTCGTCCAGGCCGAAGGTGCGCGAGGTGAACAACTCCGGACGCAGCAAGTTGGCGGTGATGAAGGTGTCCAGCGTCTGGGTGAAGGCCGGCAGGGAAAAATGCTCCAACAACACAAACCCTGCGCGCACCAGGCGCGGGGCCTGGCCCGGGGTTTCGTTCAGGTAGCGCAGGTTCTTGCCTTTCATGCCGCCGCTGAATTGCCGTCTTTCCATGGGTGTTCGACCTGTCTGCGGTCGCCGGCAAGCCGGCTCTACAAGGGCTTAGGGCTTGAGGTTTTTCAACTGGTTGAGCAGTTCGAGCAGTTGCTGCAATTGCTCTTCGCCGAACTGCTCCTGGATCTTCTGGTAGTTGCTTTCCATCCCCGCGCTCATCTCGACGAAGCACTGTTGACCCTGCTCGGTGAGGTTCACGAACACGCGGCGCTGGTCTTCGCTGGACTTGCGCCGGCGCACGATGCCGTCGCGCTCCAGGCGTGCCAGCACCCCGGTCATGCTCGGCTTGAGGATGCAGGCCAGGTGCGCCAGTTGATGGCTTTCCAGTTCACCTTGCTGGCGCAGGATACGAATCACCCGCCACTGCTGTTCGGTCAGTTGGTGTTCGTTGAGCAACGGGCGGAAAAACGCCATCGCGGCTTCGCGGGCCTGCAGCAGGGTCAGCGTCAAGGAAGGTCTGGGAGTGGACATGGTTCACGCGCAAAAGAGATCGAAGCGTCGAAGCTTAGGGTCGCCTCCCCGGGCATGCAAGCCGGCCGCCGCACAAACTCGTTAACCTCGACACGAATTATTTTTTGCCTGCACAATTTACCTACCCATAATAAATATAACATGTTAACAATATGCCGCCCCTTGAGTGATCTGAAGGGCGATACCTACAAAAACAACAAAAGGAATCTGTCATGCATTTGCGCCTCCTTCCCCTGGCGGCCAGCGCCGGCCTGTGCGCTACGTTCAGCCCCTTGAGCGCCTACGCCGAGTTTATCCAGGACAGCAAGGCCAGCCTCGACCTGCGCAATTTCTATATGAACCGCGACTTTCGCCAGACCAACGCCCCACAGAACAAGGCCGATGAATGGGCCCAGGGTTTTGTGCTGCGCCTGGAGTCAGGCTACACCGAAGGCTTGGTGGGCTTTGGCGTGGATGCCCTGGGTGAACTGGGGGTCAAGCTCGACTCCAGCCGCGACCGGCGTGGCACCGGCCTACTGGCGTATGGCGCCAGCCAGCAGCCCGTCGACAACTACAGCGAACTGGGCCTGGCGGCCAAGGTGCGGGTGTCGAAAACCGTGCTCAAGGCCGGCACCCTGCAGCCGCAATTGCCCGTGGCCGCCTACAACGACACCCGGCTCCTGCCCTCGACCTACACCGGTGAACTGGTCACGTCCCAGGACATCGCCGGCCTGACCCTGAACCTGGGTCGCCTGGAAAAACACAACCTGCGCGACTCCTCCAGCAACGACCAGATGAGCTACGCCGGCGTCGACAGCAGTCACCTGGACCTGGCCGGCGGCACCTATGCAATCACCCCCCAGTTGGCGACCACCTACTACTACGCGCAGATGCAGGATATCTACCGCCAGCACTTTATCGGCCTGGTGCACGACCTGCCGCTGGCCAACGGCATGAGCCTGCGCAGCGACCTGCGTTACTTCGACACCCGCGAGCAAGGCAGCCATGCACTGCGCGGGGCATCGCGAGTGGACGGTGGGCGGATCGACAACCGTTTCTTCAACGGCATGCTGAGCCTGTCGACGGGGGCCCATAAATTCGGCCTGGGCTACCAGAACCTCTCGGGCGACGGCGATTTCGCCTACCCCGGCATGGACCCCTACTCCGTCAACCTGGTGACCATCAACGTGTTCACCAAGGCCCAGACCGATGCCTGGCAGGCGCGCTATGACTACAACTTCGCCGCCCTCGGCCTGCCGGGGCTGACCTTCATGACCCGCTATGTGGATGGCAGCCATGTGCGGACCGCCAGCGTGCGCAATGGCCGCGAATGGGAGCGCGATACCGACCTGACCTACACCGTGCAGAGCGGGCCGCTGAAAAACGTCAACGTCAGGCTGCGCAACGCAACCCTGCGTTCGAGTAACGGCCTGACCAGCGATATCGACGAAAGCCGCATCATCATCGGCTACAGCCTGGCGTTGTGGTGATCAGCGCAGGCCCGCTTGGCGCAGGCGGTACTCCCCCGGCGTCATCTGTGCATAGCGCTGGAAAAACCGGCTGAAATAGGCCGGGTCCTTGAAGCCCAGTTGGTAGCAGATTTCATTGGCGGAACTGCCGGTAAACAGCAGCAGGCGCTTGGCTTCCTGCATCAGCCGTTCAAGCACCAGGCGCTTGGACGGCAGGTCGGCAATGCGTCGGCATACGTCGTTGAGCCGCGCTTCGGTGACGCCGATTTTTTCGGCGTACGCCGACAGCGGCCAATGCAACAAATAGTGGTCTTCGATCAGTTCATTGAAGCGATGGAAGATGCGCAGGTCTTCATGGCGCGCCGGTCGCGCTTCCAGGGAATTGGCGCTGAGCCTGAGCAGGCTGATCATGATCAGCCGGGTCAGGCTTTCCAGGGCCGCTGCGCGACCGGCGCCGGTGCTGTTGATTTCGTTGCACAGCTCGTCAAACAGCCATTCCAGCCGCTTTATCTCGGGCTGGAACTGCGGCCCCAGGCGGGCCAGCGCCACACAGGCCGGTGGCACGTGCGGGCCGGGGGCAAGGCTTGGGTCGGCATCGATCAGCGCCCGCACCCACTGCTGCCGGACGGTCAGGACATGGCCATCGGCATCGGCTTCGGTAACAAAGGCATGGGCCACGGTGGGCGGCGTAAGGAAAAACATCGGCCCGGATTCCAGGTACTGCTGGTCGTCAAGATAGACCCGCACGGCGCCGCTCTTGACGTAATGCACCTGGAAAAACCGGTCATGTCGATGCACAGGCATATTGCGCCCGAAAAAACCCGCCAGGTTGCCGAGGCGGTCGTAATGCACGTCGGCATCGCTGTAACGCTGGTCGTAGACCTGGCCGATGTTGATGTTGGGGATCGGTTTCACAGGCATCTCTTTATTGTTTTTTGCACCCGATGATTTTGCCACGCTTGACGGTAGTTAACATATTAATTATAACGTTAACACATTAACGAACTGCCTCCAGAGCAGTCGCCATCGCCAGGAGAAATCCATGAGCCGTACCCTGCATGATGTTGCCAGCGGCACCCTGTTCGGCGTCGCGCTGAACTACCAGGGCTTGCTGAACCAGCGTCTCGCCGAATTCGAGCAGCCGCCGTACCAGAAGCCCCCGGTCAAGCCGGTGCTATTTATCAAGACCCCCAACACCCGCAACAGCCATGACGGCATCGTGCTCCAGCCCCACGGCGAACGCCTGCAACCAGGCCCAGCCCTGGGTGTGGTGATTGGCAAAAGCGCCAGCCGTGTCAGTGTGGAAGATGCCCTGGAGCATGTGGCGGGCTACGTCATTGTCAATGAGTTCAGCCTGCCGGAAGACAGCTACTACCGCCCCGCCGTCAAAGCCAAGTGCCGCGACGGGTTCTGCGCCCTTGGCCCGGAACTGGTAGCCCGCGAGCAGATCGCCAACCCCCATCAGTTGAGCCTCAAGCTGTTCGTCAACGGCGAGCTGCGCCAGCAGAACACCACCGCCAACTTTGTGCGTGATATTCCCCGTTTGATCGCCGAGATCAGCGAATTCATGACCCTGCATGCAGGCGATGTGCTGATCACCGGGACGCCTGAAGGCCGGGTGGATGTACAGCCCGGCGACACCGTCGAAGTCGAGATCAGCGGCCTGGGCCGCCTGGTCAACCACATCCAGGCCGAGGAACAGCCATGAAGCACGCCCGTATTCGCTATGCAGGCCAGGTCCATCAGGTCCACGTCGAAGCCGATAACGCTGTGCGCCTGGCCGATGGCCGGCTGCTGGCCGAAGACCAGGTCGAGTGGCTGCCACCGGCCACCGGCAATATGTTCGCCCTAGGCCTGAACTACGCCGACCATGCCGCCGAACTGGCCTTCGCCCCGCCGACCGAGCCGCTGGCATTTATCAAGTCGCCGGGTACCTACACCGGACACAACCAGATCACTTGGCGCCCCGACAACATCGCCTATATGCACTATGAGTGCGAATTGGTGGCGGTGATCGGCAAGCCGGCACGCAACGTCAAGCGCGAGGACGCCCTGCAGTACTTGGCCGGCTACACCGTGTGCAACGACTACGCGATCCGCGACTACCTGGAAAACTACTACCGCCCCAACCTGCGGGTGAAAAACCGCGACGCGACCACCCCAGTCGGCCCATGGATCGTCGATGTGGCCGATGTGCCAGATCCGAGCAACCTGACCCTGCGCACCTGGATCAACGGTGAGCTGCGCCAGGAAGGCAGCACCCGCGACATGATTTTCGATATCCCCTACCTCATCGAATACCTGTCCAGCTTCATGACCCTGCAACCCGGCGACATGATCGCCACCGGCACCCCTGAAGGCCTGGCCGATGTGGTGCCAGGGGATGAAGTGGTGGTGGAAGTGCAAGGCGTCGGCCGCCTGGTCAACCGAATTGTCAGCGAGGCGGACTTTTTCGCCGCCCGCAAAGAGGCTTGAACACCATGATCAAACACTGGATCAACGGCCGTGAGGTCGAAAGCAAAGACACCTTCATCAACTACAATCCCGCCACCGGCGAGGCTATTGGTGAAGTGGCCAGCGGTGGCGCCGAAGAAGTCGCCCAAGCCGTGGCCGCCGCCAAGGAAGCCTTCCCCAAGTGGGCCAACACCCCGGCCAAGGAACGTGCGCGCCTGATGCGCAAGCTCGGCGAACTGATCGAGCAAAACGTTCCACACCTGGCCGAACTGGAAACCCTGGACACCGGCCTGCCGATCCACCAGACCAAGAATGTGCTGATCCCACGGGCTTCGCACAACTTTGATTTCTTCGCCGAAGTCTGCACGCGCATGGACGGCCACAGCTACCCGGTGGACGACCAGATGCTCAACTACACCCTCTACCAACCGGTGGGTGTGTGCGCGCTGGTGTCGCCGTGGAACGTGCCGTTCATGACCGCTACCTGGAAGACCGCACCGTGCCTGGCCCTGGGCAACACGGCGGTCTTGAAGATGTCCGAGCTGTCGCCGCTGACCGCCAACGAACTGGGGCGCCTGGCCCTCGAAGCGGGGATTCCCAAAGGCGTGCTCAACGTGATCCAGGGCTACGGCGCCACCGCCGGCGATGCCCTGGTGCGTCACCCGGATGTGCGGGCGATTTCCTTTACCGGCGGCACCGCCACCGGCAAGAAAATCATGCAGACCGCCGGCCTGAAAAAATACTCCATGGAGTTGGGCGGCAAGTCGCCGGTGCTGATTTTTGAAGACGCCGACCTCGAACGCGCCCTGGATGCCGCGCTGTTCACCATCTTCTCGCTCAACGGCGAGCGCTGCACCGCCGGCAGCCGGGTGTTTATCCAGGAGAGCGTGTACCCGCAGTTCGTCGCCGAGTTCGCCGCCCGCGCCAAGCGCCTGATTGTCGGTGACCCGCAAGACCCGAACACCCAGGTGGGCTCGATGATCACCCAAGCCCACTATGACAAAGTCACCGGCTACATCAAGATTGGCATCGAAGAAGGCGCAAACCTGGTGGCAGGCGGCCTGGAACGGCCGGCCAACCTGCCGGCACACCTGGCACGCGGGCAGTTTATCCAGCCCACCGTATTCGCCGATGTAAGCAACAACATGCGCATCGCCCAGGAAGAAATCTTCGGCCCGGTGGTGTGCCTGATTCCCTTCAAGGACGAAGCCCAGGCGCTGCAATTGGCCAACGAGACCGAATATGGCCTGGCGTCGTATATCTGGACCCAAGACATCGGCAAGGCCCATCGCCTGGCCCGTGGCATCGAGGCCGGCATGGTGTTTATCAACAGCCAGAACGTGCGCGACCTGCGTCAGCCGTTCGGCGGGGTCAAGGGCTCGGGTACCGGCCGTGAAGGCGGCCAGTACAGCTTCGAAGTGTTCGCAGAGATCAAGAACGTGTGCATCTCCATGGGTAGCCATCACATCCCGCGCTGGGGCGTGTAACTGTAGGAGCGGGCTGGCCCGCGAGGGTCGTTAACGATAACGCTGGCTGTCAGGGTTAACGCGGTGACTTTGCGTTTTTCGCGAGCGAGCTCGCTCCTACAGGGTCCGCAGAGCACCAACAAGAATAATGAAATCAGGAGAATGATCATGGGTGAAGTAGTCCTGGCGGCGAAAATCTGCCACGTGCCTTCCATGTACCTGTCGGAACTGCCGGGCAAGCACCACGGCTGTCGCGAGGCGGCGATTGCCGGGCACAAGGAAATCGGGCGCCGCGCCCGTGAACTGGGGGCCGACACCGCCGTGGTTTTCGATGTGCACTGGCTGGTCAACAGCGGCTATCACATCAACGGTGGCGAGCGTTTCCAGGGCACTTACACCAGTAACGAGCTGCCGCACTTCATCAAGAACATGGAGTACGCCTACCCCGGCTGCCCGGAACTGGGTGAACTGATCGCCGCCGAAGCCAACCTGGCCGGGGTGCGCACCATGAACCACAACATCCCGAGCCTGGAGCTGGAATACGGCACCCTGGTGCCCATGCGCTACATGCACATGGATGTGCCCGAAGAACAGAAATTCAACGTGGTCTCCATCGCCGCCTGGTGCGCCTGGCATCGCCTGCAAGACAGCTTCGCCTTTGGGGCTGCCGTGCGCCGGGCCATCGAGAAGAGTGATCGCAAGGTGCTGGTGCTGGCCTCGGGATCTCTGTCGCACCGTTTCTCCGACGACCGCGAGGCCGAAGCCAACATCCACAACTGGACCCGCGAATTCGACAAGCAAGTAGACATGCACGTGGTGCAGATGTGGCGCGAAGGCCGCTTCAAGGAATTCTGCGCGATGCTTCCGGACTACGCCGAGCACTGCTTTGGCGAAGGCAAGATGCACGACACCGCGATGCTCCTGGGTTTACTCGGCGGGCCTGAGTACAACCGCCCCGCGGAGATCATCACCGAGCCATTCGGCAGCTCCGGCACCGGCCAGATCAACGCCATTTTCCCGCTCTGAATACAGGTGGGAGCTGTCTCGCCCGGCCAGACAGCTCCCACATTGAATCGCGTACAGAAGGAGGCTTTGCATGCCGCATTTCATCGCCGAATACACCGACAACCTCGAATCCCAGGCCGACCTGCCGGGGCTGTTTGCAAAGGTCCACCAGGTGCTGGGAGACAGTGGCGTGTTCCCCCTGGGCGGCCTCCGCAGCCGTGCCGTACGCCTGGACACCTGGCGCATGGCCGATGGCAAGCACGACTACGCCTTCGTCCACATGACCCTAAAGGTCGGCCATGGCCGTGACCTGGCCACCCGCCAGACCGTGGCCGAAACCCTGTTCATGGTGATCACCGAACACTTCGCCGCCTTGCAGGCGCAACGGCTGCTAGCCCTGTCGTTCGAGATGATCGAGTTGCACCCGCAGTTGAATTTCAAACAGAACAACGTCCACGCGTTTTTAAGCAACCAGGCGGGCTGACATCCATCGACTGAACGAGATCATCTGTAGGAGCGAGCTTGCTCGCGAAGATCGTCAACGATAACGCGTGCCTGCTGGATAACCGCGATGGCCTTCAGGCCTTAGCAAGCAAGCTCGTGCCTACAGTGGGTTTCATTCGCTTGACGGGGCAGTCTCGCCTCCACAACGGCCTCTCAGACAAAAAGTACAACATCATGAGCACAGCCAATACCGCCCACAGCGTCACCCTTGCCGAGCACGATCGCACCCACAGCACCGTCACCTGGCGCCTGATGCCGTTGTTGCTGATCTGTTACCTGTTTGCCCACCTGGACCGGATCAACATCGGGTTCGCCAAGATGCAGATGAGCAGTGACCTGCACTTCAGCGACACGGTGTATGGCTTCGGTGCCGGCCTGTTCTTTATCGCCTACGCCCTGTTCGGCGTGCCCAGCAACATCGCCCTGGACCGCGTCGGGCCACGGCGCTGGATCGCCTGCCTGATGGTGGTGTGGGGCATCCTGTCCACCAGCATGCTGTGGATCGAAAGCTCCACCGGCTTCTACGTCCTGCGTTTTTTGCTGGGAGTGGCCGAAGCGGGCTTCTTCCCGGGGATCCTGGTGTTTCTCAACCGCTGGTACCCGGCGCGCCGCCGGGCGCAGATCACCGCCCTGTTCGCCATCGCCGTGCCCATGGCCGGGGTGATTGGCGGGCCGCTCTCGGGGGCGATCCTGGAAAGCTTCCACGATTTTGGCGGCATGCGCGGCTGGCAGTGGATGTTCCTGATCGAAGGCGCACCCGTGGTGCTGCTGGGCCTGGTGGTGCTCAAGTACCTGCCGGACAGCTTTGAAACGGTGAAATGGCTGGAGCCCGCGCAAAAGCAACAATTGCGCGAACAACTGAGCACCGAAGAAAAGCGCAAGTCCATCACCTCCTTTGGCGGCATCCTGCGCGACCCGCAAGTGTGGCTGCTGGTAGCGATCTACTTTGCGGTGATGCTCGCGGTCAACACCCTGGCGTTCTGGATGCCCACCCTGATCCACGGCGCCGGCATCGGCCGCGACAGCCAGGTCGGCCTGCTGAGCGCTGTGCCTTATCTGGCCGGCTGCTTTTTCATGATCGGCTGCGGACGCTCCTCGGATCGCAACCGCGAACGCCGCTGGCACTTGTGTGTGCCGCTGCTGATGGCTGCCGTCGGGATTGCCGTGGCCGGCCTGGCACCGGGCAATTCACTGGTGGTGATGGGCGGCCTGATCGTCGCTGGTATGGGCGCCAGCGCCGCGCTGCCGATGTTCTGGCAACTGCCGCCGGCCTTCCTGTCCAACTGCACCCAGGCGGCCGGTATCGCCATGATCAGCTCGTTTGGCAGCATCGCCTCGTTTCTCGCGCCGTACCTGATCGGCTGGATGCGCGACACCACCCAAAGTGCCAGCCTAGCCCTGTACGTGCTGGCACTGTTTATCGCCCTTGGTGGCCTGCTGGTGTTGCGCACCAACGCCGCCATCGTCAACCCTCAGTAAGAGACCCTCGTCATGCTCGATCCACAGCTCATCCTGCAAGCCGCCGCCCAGCTGGACCATGCCGAACGCAGCCGCGAACAGGTACGCCAGTTTTCCCTCGATCATCCGGGCATCACGATCGAGGACGCCTATGCCATCCAGCGTGCCTGGGTCGCCCAGAAGATCAAGGGCGGGCGCAAGCTGGTCGGGCACAAGATCGGCTTGACCTCGCGGGCGATGCAGGTGTCGTCGAACATCACCGAACCGGACTACGGTGCGCTGCTCGACGACATGTTGTTTGAAGAAGGCACCGACATTCCGTTCGAGCGCTTTATCGTGCCGCGGGTCGAAGTGGAGCTGGCCTTCATCCTCGGCAAGCCGCTCAAGGGGCCCAACTGCACGATTTTCGATGTACTCGACGCCACCGAGTGGGTGATCCCGGCCCTGGAGATCATCGACGCACGCATCCAGCAGATCGACCCGCACACCAAGGCCACGCGCAAGGTGTTCGACACCATCTCGGACAACGCCGCGAACGCCGGCGTGGTCATGGGTGGCCGTGCGGTGCGGCCGACCGAGATCGACCTGCGCAAAGTACCGGCGGTGCTGTACCGCAACGGCGTGATCGAAGAGTCCGGGGTCTCGGCCGCCGTGCTCAACCACCCGGCCAAAGGCGTGGCCTGGCTGGCCAACAAACTGGCGCCCTACGACGTCACCTTGCTGCCGGGGCAGATCATCCTCGGCGGCTCGTTTACCCGACCAGTGGCGGCCAGCCCGGGCGATACCTTCCATGTTGACTACGACATGCTCGGCTCGATTTCCTGCCGCTTCGTCTGACCCTTGGAGAACTGACTCATGGACATGCCTGTCAACCGCTTCAAGCAGCGGCTCAACAGCGGTGAAGCGCAAATCGGCCTGTGGCTCGGGCTGGCTGACGCGTACTGCGCGGAACTGGCGGCCAATGCCGGTTTCGATTGGCTGCTGATCGACGGCGAACACGCACCCAACGACTTGCGCGGCATGCTCGGCCAATTGCAAGCCATAGCGCCCTACGCCAGCGAGGCGGTGATTCGCCCGGTGATCGGCGATACCGCGCTGATCAAGCAAGTGTTGGATATCGGCGCGCAAACCTTGTTGGTGCCGATGGTCGAAAGCGCCGCCCAGGCCCGGGAGCTGGTGCGCGCCATGCGCTATCCGCCCCAGGGCATACGCGGGGTGGGCAGCGCCCTGGCGCGGGCTTCGCGCTGGAATAGCATCGACGGCTACCTGGACCAGGCCGATGCGCAGATGTGCCTGCTGGTGCAGATCGAAAGCCTCGAAGGCCTGGCCAACCTCGACGCGATTGCCGCCGTCGAAGGCGTCGACGGGGTGTTTATCGGCCCGGCAGACTTGAGTGCCTCCATGGGCCACCGGGGCAATCCGGGACACCCTGACGTGCAAGCGGCCATCGAAAATGCCATTGCGCGGATTCGCCAGGCGGGCAAGGCGGCGGGCATTCTCAGTGCCGATGAAAAACTGGCCCGGCGTTATATCGAGCTGGGCGCGGGGTTTGTCGCGGTGGGTGTGGATACCACGGTGCTGATGCGTGGGTTGCAGGGGTTGGTGGGGAAGTTCAAAGACAAGCCGGCGCCTGTGAGCACGGGCGGCGTGTACTGATCACCTTCCAACGCCGCAGGACCCAATGTGGGAGCGGGCTTGCTCGCGAAAGCGGTGTGTCAGTCAATATATTCGGTGACTGAACCACTGCTTTCGCGAGCAAGCCCGCTCCCACATTTTTGATTGGTAGTGTTCAGCGCTTGATGTTTTTCAGCTCATCGAGCAGCCCCAACAAGGTCTGTAATTTCTCCGCCCCCAGTTGCTCCTGCAAGCGCTGGTAGTTGGCCTCCATGCACTGGCTCATGGACGCAAAACTCGCTCGCCCCTTCTGCGCCAGGGTCACCAGTACCCGCCGCTGATCCTGCTCGGCCTTGCGCCGATGGATCATCCCCGCCGCTTCCATGCGCACCAGCACGCCGGTCATGCTCGGTTTGAGGATGCAGGCCAGTTCCGCCAGTTGATAAATCTCCAGTTCGTCGTGTTGATTGAGGATACGGATCACCCGCCATTGCTGCTCGGTCAGGCCATGTTCGTTCAGCGAGGGGCGGAAAAAACTCATGGCCGCTTCGCGGGCCTGTAACAGGGTGAGGGTCAGGGACTGCCGGGGTTTGAGCATAGAGTCAGGATCACGTGATATTTAGTTAATGTTTTAACGAAACTCTAACATCCCCGCCCCGCGCTCGCGCTATAACTTAGTGGTCGCGCACGTCCATGGCGCGCTGAATCAAAAGCCCCGGCACGCAGGATCAAGACATTGATCCCGCCAAGGCCCCTAATGAAGACATCTGCTTTAGAGCCTTCCTTCACTTTTCAGGCTGCGCCATGATCAATATCGAAACCCCCACGTATTACACCGCTACCAAGAAGTACAACCTGAGCTTTCCCACCCTGGAACAGGACATCGAGGCCGACGTCGTGGTGATTGGCGGCGGGTTTTCCGGGATCAATACCGCCCTGGAGCTGGCGGAAAAAGGCATCACCAATATCGTCGTGCTGGAAGCGCGCTACCTGGGCTTTGGCGGCACCGGGCGCAATGGCGGGCAGATCATGGCCGGCATTGGCCACGATCTGGAGAAGATCAAGAAAGACGTGGGTGAGGACGGCCTGCGCCAAGTCTTCGAGATCAGTGACCTGGGCGCCGACATCATCAAAGACCGCATCGCCAAGTACAACATCGACGCCGACTTCTGCCACGGCTACGGCTATATGGGCTTCAACGCCCGCCAGGAAAAGACCCTGCGGGCCTGGGAAAAAGACTTCAAGTCGATCAACAGCAAGCATGAAGTGCGCTTCCTCGGCGGCTCCGACGTCCAGCAGATCATCGGCTCCGACGCCTACAGCAGCGCCCTGCTGCACATGGGCGGCGGGCATGTGCATTCGTTGAACTTGCTGCTGGGTGAAGCCACTGCCCTGGCCAGTCATGGCGTGCGGATCTTCGAGAACAGCCCGGCACTGGAAGTCAGCTACGGCGAACGCATCACCGTGCGCACCGGGCGCGGCTCGGTCAAGGCCAGCAAGTTGTTGTGGGCGTGCGACAGCTTCCTCAACAAGCTGGAGCCGGAACTGCATCGCTCGACCATCAACACTTACGCGTTCCAGATGATGACCGAGCCGTTGAGCGACGAACTGATCCAGCGCATAAGCCCGATTCGCGGGGCCTACAGCGACATCCGCCCGGTGATCGACTACTACCGCGTGACCAACGAAAACCGCCTGTTGTTCGGCGCGGCCACGCCGTTGGTGGAGCACATTCCCGGCGATTTGAAGGCCTGGAACCGCAACCTGATGCTGAAGATTTTCCCCTACCTCAAGGACGTGAAAATCGACCTAGCCTGGGGCGGCCCAATGGCCTGCAGCCCCAATCTGTTCCCGCAGATCGGCACCCTGCCGGGGCGCAGCAATGCGTTCTTCGTCCAGGGCTATTCCGGTTTCGGCGTCACCCCCAGCCACATCATCTGCAAGGTCCTGGCCGAAGGCATGAGCGAAGGCTCGGCGCGCTATGACCTGGTCAGCTCGATCCACCGCCCGACGATTATCGGCAAGGACGCCATCCGCCCGCTGCTGCTGACGGCTGGCAAATCCTGGCACCAACTGTCCGGTTACTGGAATGGTCGCCGCTAACCTCTTTTTTATCCCTCTGGAGCACCTGCCATGACCCTCGTTACCCTCAACAAAGATATCCAGCTGTCTGAACTCGATGCCTGGGGCACCGTTGCCGATCTCGGCTCCGAAATCCTCGCCGGCGAACTCAAGGCCTTCGGCAAAATGACCTTCGGTGCGCCGACCGACCCGGTCAGCAGCGCCTACTTCGGCACGACCCAAGGCAAGTTCCGCATGGTCTACCCGTTTAACGAACAGGCCACGGTGGTCACCGGCGAGGTGCGCCTGACCGACGAGTCCAGCGGCCAAACCACGACTTACAAAGCGGGCGACAGTTGGTTCGTGACCAAGGGCACGCCAGTGCTGTGGGAAGTGCTCAGCGAGAGCTTCGTCAAACACTACTTCGCGGTCGTTTAACTACTTTGCTCTAAGTGGGAGCGGGCTTGCTCGCGAATGCGGTGGGTCAGTCAATGCTGTTCTGACTGACCCACCGCATTCGCGAGCAAGCCCGCTCCCACATTCGGTGTGTGGTGGTTGATGAATGGGGTTCAGGCCATCCGACTGGAACGGAACTCCTTGGGCGACAGTTCAAACTGCTTCTTGAACGAACGGCTGAAATGCGCCGAATCGGTAAAGCCCCATTTGTAGGCAATCGACGTAATCGACTCACTACGCAAGAACGGGTTGGTCAAGTCATCGGCGCTGCGCTTGAGCCGCGCGCGTTGGATGTAGCGGCAGACGCTGTCGTCCTGCTCCTCGAACAACCGGTATAAATGACGCACCGAGATGTTCAGCCGGCTGGCCAGGCCGACGGGACTCAGGCCGGGTTGGCTCAGGGACTCATCAATGACTTTCTGCACGTAGCTGCGCAGGTTATTACCTTGCAACGCGCTGGTATCGTCGTGCGCGTCGTCGTCCTGCTCCAGGGCTGAGCCCAGCAGCGACACAAAGGCACACTGCAACGCCTCGACCTCATCCTCGGCACCTTCGCTGCCTTTGCACAATTGGTCCATCAACGCGTGCAGCATGCGCCCACAGGCTTTGCTGGAGGAGATCTTGCCAAAGGTTTTCGATTGGCTGCCCAGTTGCCTGCACACCTGGGCGCGTGGCAACGACAGCGAGATATGTTCGATCAAGCCGAACGGGGTGATTTCAATGGAACCCACTGAGTCCATCAGCAGCAGTTCGCCAGGGGCCAGTTGCACGCGCTGGCCGTTCTGCACGACCTGTGAATAGCCGCTGCGTTGGCTGACCAAAAAGCAGTCCTGGTCATTATCATGGTCGGGGTTGGTGGTCTGGCGCTTGATCAGGCCGGCGTTGGTACGCAGGCTGGCCAAGGGCAACCCGCCGTTTGAAAGCATGGAAAACTCGCCGATAAACAACGAACGGTTGAAGGCCAGTTCGGTGTCGAAGTGGCCGCACATTGCACGCAAGTCGCGGTTCCAGGTGTCCAGCCCCTGTTGTGCACTCTGTTGGATACCCATGGGTGTCTCCACAATGGCTTATTGTTTTTGTCGGGCAATAGTTAACATGTTATCTATATGCACGCAACAAGTACCTGTCCGCCATTGTGTTTGCACTAATGATGCCAATCAGAGCGTGCGCAACACGCGCTGCAAGCCCGCCAGCGCAGCCAGCAACGCGTCCCGCTGTTCCCGACTCAAGGCGATGTAGCGCCGAAAGGCCGGCATGCGGTTGACCACCTCGCTGCCGCCCATATGCTCCAGGCACACATGCCATTGCTGGTCGCGCAGCTCGATGTGCAAGCGTTTGAAATCCAGGGGCATCAATGCCTGGAGCAAGGCGCTGTCCTGTTGCAGGCGCACCTGCAGTTGCCCCAGCAAAGCAGGTTCGCCCATACGTTGCCGACAACGGATCCCGGTCCGTCGAACGGCCCCGCCGTGGTGCAATACAAAGCACGCCGCGCCCTCTGTCGAGGCAGGCAGGCGCAGGCAGAATTGCGTCATGACCAGGTGCATCAACAACTGCGATTCGGTGCGCTCGCGGATTTCCAGGTGCAGGCTGTCGTCGTCCAGGGCAGCCCGCGCCAAGGTCGGCGAGACCTGCTCGAAACGCGCCAGCCCCAGGTTGCGTCGCAGTTGCCCAAGGGTACGCCCCGGCTGATAGCCCGCTGGCGCCCGTTGTGCGCTGAACAGTTCAGACAGCTTTTGCCGCAGCACTGACATAGCCGCTGTGAGCGTGACCCGGTTCATTGGCAAACTCCTTGGCCAGCACGTCTTCCACCGACGCAGGTTTGAATGGATTGACCTTCTGCACCACCAGGGTCCAGAACAGCGCATACACCGCCGTACCGCCCAGCATCACGCCGAACGGGACGTAGATATCCGCCGGGTTCATTCCCGGAGGCGTGATAAACCACATGCCCAGCAGGATCCCGGCGCTGGACAGCAACTGCGGCAGTGGGAACCACGGCGAGCGATAGGCCCGTGGCAAGTCGGGACGACGAATGCGCAGGATCACCACCGACACCGTGACCAGCAGGTAGGCAAAACTCCACGCACACACCGCCGCCAGTACCAGGTGCATGATGTTGTCGGTGTTGCCGCCCAGGTATAGCGCGTGCAGGCAGGGAATCAGCATCGCCACCAGGATGCACAGCACCGGGGTCTTGAAGCGCGGGTGCAGGTAAGTGAACACCTTGGGCAGCGCGCCATCCACCGCCATGCCGTAGAGAATCCGTGGCACACCGGCCATCAAGGTATTGATGGTGGCGGCACCGGCAAACAGAAAACCGATGCCCAGCCACAGCGGCCCGATCTGCCCCATGACCTGTTCGGCAAAGCGTGGGATCGCCATGGGCGTGTCCAGCAAATGCACGCCGCTGGCGGCGTCCAGCACCACGTTTTCGACCTGGCGCTTCATGGCCGCGCCATAGATAAACATGCACGTCGCCACGCCCATCAGGCCGAGCATCATCGCCCGCGGCATGACCTTGGCCGACTGGCGCAAGTCCGGCGCCAGCGGGGTGACGAATTCGCAGCCGACAAACATGAACATCGCCATGCCCACCAGGGACAACACAGTGACCAGGTCACTGCCCACCAGGGACTCGCCAAACCAGCCGTCCAGTTGCACCGCTGGTGCGGCGATCAAGCCCAGCACGCCAAACACCATCAAGGTGGTCCACATACCGAAGGTCAGGATGATTTCGGCGCGACCAAAGGCGCTGACACCAAACACATTGAGCACGCCGAATACCAGTACAAAACCGACGCCCAGCAGCCAGGAGCCGCCGGCAGATTCGGCCAGGGTATTGAGATGTTCAAAGTTCACCAGGGCCATGACCCCGGCGAGGATGGTTTCGGCGGTGCCGGCAAACACATGCACGATCAAATAGGCCGACAAGGTGCCGGTGATCGCAAAAAAACGGCCCATGCCGCAATTGATGTAGTCGTACACCGAGCCGGTGGTGGGCAGGATCGAGGCGGCCTCGGCGAAGGTCGTCGCCTGGGCCAGCATCATCACCACGGCGATCAGCATGGCCAGCGCAAACGCGCTGCCGCCGATGCCAAAGCCCATGGTCGCGGTGAGAATCACCGGGCTGGCCATGATCAGGCCAATGGTGCTGGCCAACGCGGTGGGAAAACCCACCGTGCCCCGGTTCAGGTGCGCGGTAAGTCTGTCATTGATCGACATGGTGCAGATCCTCGAAAGGGATTTTTTAGAAGTGTTTGCACTGTGCGCCCCGCCCAACCTGATCGTCTTGCCCCTGGCTGCCGCCGGTTTTGTTGCTCCCTGCCAGGGCTTGCGGCCTGGCGGCCAGGATCAATTGCCTGGCACGCAGGTGAAAGACTTGCGCCGCCGACGCTCGTCCTAATGCGTCCTCAACTTAATCTTGCTGGGGACTATAACAATGGAGCACACACTCAAAACCCGCCACCTGCGCCCGGCTGTCGGCCTGGGTCTGGCGCTGTTGATCGGCCAACCTGCGGCCCAGGCGATTGAACTGTATGCCGACGACGACACCACCGTCACCGGCAACTTCCTGGCGGTGTACGGCATGTTCAACAGCCGCAAGAACTACGAAGGCAGCACGGGTGGCTCGACCTGGCGCGAAGGCTTTATCAAGTATGGCTTGAGCGTCGACCAGACCCTGGGTGGCGTGGGCAGCGTGTATGGCACCGCTAACCTGGTGAGTTCCGGCACCTGGGGCGATGGCGATGCTTCGCGCGTGACCGACGGCAGCGAGCGCACCACCAAGTTCGACGAAGCCTTTGCCGGCTGGCGCTCGGGGGACCTGTTGCCGGCGTTGGGCAAGGATGGCCTAGACCTGTCTTACGGGCGTCAGATCATCACCGTGGGCGACGGTTTTATCATCAACGACGATGGCCCGAATCTGGGCAATGGTGTGGGCGACGGCGAGTTCGACCGTGGCGGCGCCTATTACATCGCCGCCCGGCATGCCTTCGACAAGGCGGCGGTGGTGCGCCTGGGCGGCAAGGACGGCCTGCATGGCAGCCTGATGTGGATCGAGTCCGACAACCGCGCCCAGGCCCTGACCGAAATGGCCATCGCCACCCTGGAGTACAGCGCCGCGCCGGGCACCCTGGGCCTGACGTACCTGCATGGCATTGATGTGGACGAACGCTATGCCAGTGACGTGCAAAAGCAGCGCAAGGGCATGAACCTCTACAGCCTGCGCGGCAGCGGGAATGCCGGGATCGACAACGCGCACTTCTCGTTTGAATACGCCTGGCAGGACAAGCACCCCGGCCCGGAAAAAGCCTGGTACGCCGAAGCCGGCTATACCTTCGCCGACCTGCCGTGGTCACCGGACGTGACCTACCGCTATGCGCGCTACTCGAAAAACTGGGATGCGCTGTTTGCCGGTTTCAACCGGGGCTTTGGCACCTGGGTCCAGGGGGAAGTGGCGGGCAACTACTCCGGGCCCTACAACACCAATACTGCGGTGCAGCATGTGGCACTCAAGGTCAAGCCGCTGGACAACCTGACCCTCGGCGCGCTGTTCTTCGACTACCAGACCGTGAGCAAACGCAACATGCTCGACCTCGATGGCCGCGAGCTGGACCTGTATGCCGAATGGGCGGTGAACGAGCACCTGATCATCACGCCGTTGATTGGCCTGTACCAACCGGACAAAGACCAGAACACCGGCGGCAACCAGGTCGGCGGTAACGGCACCAACGTGTATAGCCAGTTGGTGGTGGCGGTGCCGTTCTGAGGTTTGGTTGTGTGGTGTGACTTGCCTGTGATGGAGCTTGCCGGTAATGGAGCTTCCTGTGATGGAGCTTACCTGTGGCGAGCGGGCTTGCCCCGCGCTGGGCTGCGAAGCAGCCCCAAAACCTGCCGCCGCAGTTTGTCTGAAGAACCGCAGCGGGTTTATGGGGGGCTGCTTCGCAGCCTACCGTGGGGCAAGCCCGCTCGCCACAAGGAAGTGCTCTCCTACAAGAAAGCCTGCTCTGCTACAAGAAAGCCTGCTCAACACAACAACCCTACCCCCCGGCAGATGGCAGCCACAGACATACGCCCCGGCACGCACAGTCAAGCTGTAGCCGCCGGCGTTGGTTAGCCTCGGGTTTTCCTTTTTGATCAGGAACACCCCCATGAGCGATATCGCGCTGCTGCCCACCGTCGAAGCCTTTTTGCGTCGAGACCACGGCCTGTTTATCGACGGTGGTTACGTCCCCAGCCAGTCCAGCCAGACCCTGGAGGTGATCAACCCAGCCACCGGCCAGGTCATCGCCACGGTCGCCGACGCGCAAGCCAGTGATATTGAAGTGGCCGTGACGTCTGCCCGGCACGGCTTCAAACAGTGGTCCCAAACCGCTCCGGCGATACGTGGCAACGTACTGCTCAAACTCGCCGACCTGCTGGAACGCAACCGCGAGGAACTGGCGCAGATCGAGACCTGTCAGTCGGGCAAGATCATCCAGATTTCCCGCGCTTTTGAAGTGGACCAGGCCGCGCATTTCCTGCGTTATTACGCGGGCTGGGCAACCAAGATCAGCGGCCAGACCCTCACCCCATCGCTGCCCTCGTTTGCCGGCGAGCGCTACACCGCCTTCACCCTGCGCGAGCCGATGGGTGTGGTGGTCGGTATCGTGCCGTGGAACTTCTCAACCATGATCGCCATCTGGAAACTCGCCTCGGCCCTGGTGACCGGTTGCAGCATCATCATCAAGCCCAGCGAATTCACGCCGCTGACTCTACTGCGCATTGCCGAACTGGCAGTGGAAGCCGGCCTGCCTGCGGGCGTGCTGAACGTGCTGACCGGCGGCGGCCAAGTGGGCAAGGGGCTGATCGAACACCCAGGCACTGACAAGGTATCGTTCACCGGTTCGGTGCCCACCGGCATTGCGGTCGGCCGCGCGGCCATGGGCGCCGGCCTGACGCGGGCGACCCTGGAACTGGGCGGCAAAAACGCGGCGGCGTTCCTGCGCGATGTGCAGCTGGAAACCGCCGTCAACGGCATCCTCGAAGCCGGGTTCCTGCACTCGGGGCAGATCTGTGCGGCGGCCGAGCGGTTCTTCGTCCATCGTTCGCAGATCAACCCGGTCATGGAAGCCCTGGCCCAGCGTTTGAGCGCACTTAACATCGGCTCGCCGCTGGATGAACGCACCGAGTTCGGCCCGGTCGCCCATCGCCAACACCAAATAAAACTGGAAGGTTTTTTCGCCACCGCCCGCGCCGAAAACAACACGATTATCTACGGCGGCCAACCGATGGATCGCCCCGGTTGCTACGTCGAGCCCACGGTGATCCTCGCCAACAGCATCCACGACACGCTGCTCACCGAAGAAACCTTCGGCCCCATCGCCACCTTCCTGCCCTACGACGACGAGGACGAGTTGCTGGCACTGATGAACCACACCGCCGGCGGTCTGAGCGCCAGCCTGTGGACCAACGACCTGGGCAAGGCCCTGCGCATGGTCCCGGCCATCAACGCCGGCACGGTGTGGGTCAACATGCACACCCTGCTCGACCCGGCCGTGCCATTCGGTGGCAACAAATCCTCGGGGATTGGCCGGGAGTTTGGCAGTGCGTTTATCGAGGACTACACCGAACTCAAGTCGGTGATGATGCGTTATTGATCACTCTGGGATCAGCGCCTCCGCCTCGATCTCGATCAACCATTCGGGCAGCGACAGCCCGCTGACGATGATCCACGACGACGGCGGCGGGTTGCTCGGGAAACGCTCGCGCAACGCGGCGGCGATAGACTCCTGCTGATCGCGAGCGGACTCGACGATGTATAGGCGCAGCATGATCACATGGGACAGATCACCCCCGGCCACCGCCAGGACCTTTTCGATATTGTCCAGGGCGGTGGCGGTCTGCTCGGCGATGCCCGGGCCGACGGTGCGTTCGTCAGCGTCCACGCCAACCTGGCCGGACAGTAGAATGCGCCGGCCATCGCGCACTTCCATGGCCTGGCTGAAGCCGTATTGCAGGGAGTTGAAGACTGTCGGGGGATTGAGGACTTTTCGTTGCATGACGACTCCTTGTTGTCTGTAGGAAACAAGGCTACCTCAACAATTTTTCCGGCTCTTGGAGAAGTTGCATATTTCAACATCTGGAAACAGAACGCCTTGCAATCAACCTCTCCCCTGCCTATATTCGCGCCAGGCGCCATCTACGCCACCATTCGCGGAAAGGGCTGCGCCCAGGACATGACTGCCTATCACATCACTACGACTCCCAACCTTAAAGCGGACAAGGTTTGTGCAAGGAGATCGTATGTCGCAACGCCCCGCTTCAGCGTCCACTGACGGCCATATCAACCTTGAGCAGCAGCGCAAGCGCGCCAAGGAGCTTTTGCAACACATGAAACAAGGTACCGCGCCTGCTGAACTGGCGCTGGTCGCCAAAGCGCCGCCGACCCTTTCCGATGCTCAATGGCTGATTGCCCGACAGTTGGGTTTCAGCAGTTGGCCCAAGCTCAAGGCCCATGTGGATGCGGTGGATTTCGCCGCCAGCCACCCAGGGTTCGAGGCCAGTGATGAAGCGCGCACCACCCATTGGCGCTGCGGCAATGATATTGCCCACAGCCTTGGCGTGGCCGGGTTCAAGGGGCGCTTTCGGATGCTCAGCGATCCGTTGTGCATGGGCCCGGTCCAAGCCTTGCCCGACGAAGCCTACCGGGCGACGCGGGCGCGCTTCATCAGCCAGGCGTTTACCCTGGACATGGCAGATGCCGCTCGCCGCCTGGACGATGAATACACCCATCTCAAGGAACTGGGCAGCGCCGATCACTGCGTGTTGTGGTGCGAGGCGGATGGCTATGACCAGTTGTTTTTGATCCGTGCCCTGGCAGGTCTTGACCATACACCCACCAGGCTGGAGCTGATCGAAGTCGACCACATACCCGGCGTACAACGCTTTATCGGTATCGGCCAATTGGCGCCGCAGGTATTGGCTTGGCTCTGGCCTCAACGTCGGCCGGTCGACGAGCCAATGCGCCAGTTGGCGCAGCAGGCGTGGGCGGCCTATTGCGACAGCTCGCCCGTGGCCCTCGCGCAACTGGCCCGCGCCCCCCACCCCGCCTTGCCCTTACTGGCGCCGGCACTGCGTCGGCAGTTGCAGGAGCTGCCCGGCGCGCAGGATGGCTTGTCGCTGACCGAGCGCCTGGCCCTGGAGTATCTGGCCGAAGTCGGCCCCACGGCGTTTGCCCGGGTGTTCGCCGAGCTGATGGCCAAGCGAGACCCCCTGCCCTTTCTCGGCGACATGATGTTCCACGCCCTGATGCGGCCGCTGATCGACGGCGCCGATCCTTTGCTGACGGAGTCCGACGCCGACCGGCCATGGCCTGAACGTATATTGGCCCTGACGCCGCTGGGCGTCAGGGTGCTGAATGGCCGCGCGTACTGGCCCGATCACGCAAGCCACCCGCGTTGGGTCGGTGGCGTGCAGATCGCGCCCGGCCAACCGCACTGGACGATTGATGACAAGGGCATGCCCGCCTGGCGGGCTAACGCCCCTGGCTGAGCACCTGCAGGGTATAACGCAAGGATGCTGGCAACATCGGCCCATGCCCCAATCCGGTAAAGGTCAGGTGGTGCACGTGTAGCCCATCCACTTGATGGAGCGTGCCCAGCAACGCCTTGAACGCCGTGTCACTGGCCTCTTTGGCCGGCGACACGGCGCTCGGGCTGGCCGGTTCAAGGTCGCCACGCATCAGCAACAGGCGGGGCTGGCTGCCCTGCAAGCGTTGCGCCAGGCCGTGGGCCTCTGCCGTCATCAGCCCCGGGTGCCACCATAACGAAGGACTCGCGGCCGCGTAGTCGTCGAAGGTTTGTGGGCGCGTCAACAAGGCATGCAGCACCAGCAATCCACCGTAGGAGTGGCCCCACAGCAATTGCCGCTGCGGGGTGATGCCCAGGCGCTGATTGATCAGCGGGCGAACGGTCCCGATCAGCAGATCAAGAAACACATCCGCACCGCCACTGGGCACCGTAGTCAGCGGGTCCCGTTGTTCGGCGGCGCTGCCGACTTTCGGCGTGTAGTCGAAGGTGCGTGCAGCACGTTCAATGCGCAGCGGCGTGGCATAGCCCACGGCGATCAGCACCGGTGGCGCCACACTGTGCGCCAGTTGATCCAGGCTCTGGCTATCCAGCGCAGCCATCGCGGCGTTGCCATCGAGCAAATACGCCACCGGGGTGGCGTCACTCACCGTCGGCGGCTGCCCCAGCCAGATCCGGTAATGGCGGGCGCCATCGACCGAATCCAGCTCCAGGCTGCTGAACCTATAGGCACTGGCTTGGCGCAACACCGGCGCATCCATCAACTGATCCGGCGCGGGCCGGGCAACCGCGAGCTGGGCGGTCAGCAGCAGCGCCAGGCTGATCCAGCGCCCCATCAAAAGGACGCCGTCAGGCTGGTGTACAAAGTGCGGCCGGACTGGTTATAGGTCGCGGCGCCCGCCCCTTCGATATTGGCCACTCCCTGGGCATTGCCTTCGCGCCACAGGCGTTTGTCGAACAGGTTATCGACACCGGCCGTCAGGCTCAGGTTCTTGCTCAACGCGTATGTGCCGCTGACGCCGGCAATGGCATAGGGCGACAGTTGGTTGTTGCCCGAACCCGTCACGCGCTCGCCGTGGTAGTCGTATTTTTTCGGGGTCTGCTTGCCGTACCAGGCCACGCTCATTTGCAGGGACAGGTCATCGCTGGCCTGCCAGTCGAGCATCGAGTTCAAGGTGTACTTGGGCGCGACAGACAGCACATCGCCGGTCTGCTTGTTTTTCGATTGCAGCATGTAGGTGAAGTTGTTGGTCCAGTTCAACTGCTCGGTCAACGGCAGCGCCAGGGTGCCTTCCAGCCCTTCGACCAGGGCCTTGGGCACGTTTTCCCACTGGAAGATGCTCGCGTTGGCCGTGGTGCCGGTGCCACCGCTGGCGTTGCCGACCGGGGTCAGGCCCGACTCGATTTTGTTTTTGTAGTCGTTACGAAAGTACGTCAGGCCCGCCACGACCCCGTCATTGCGGTACTCGATCCCCAGTTCCTTGTTGACGCTGGTTTCGGCGTCCAACTCGGCATTGCCTTGCAGGTAGCAACTGGTGGTCTGCCCGTAGCAACCCTGGCCGTTGCTGTACAGCAAGTAGTTGGGGTTGAGCTGGTAGAGGTTGGGCGCCTTGTAGGAACGGGCGATCCCGGCTTTCAGGGTCAGGGTGTCGGTGAGCACCTGGGACAGGTTCAGCGATGGGCTCCAGTTATCGCCCACGATGTCGTGGTGGTCCAGGCGCAGGCCGGGGGTCAGGCGCGTGCCGGGGCGCAGTTCGATGTTGTCTTCGACGAACACCGAGAAAATCCGCGCCGAGGACGAACTGCTACGGTTGGTCCCGGCCAGCCCCGGCACGCTGCCGCCGGCGGTGGTGGTTTGCACGTTGGAGCTGGGGTCATCCAGTTGCTGCTCGACCCACTCGGTGCCCACGGTCAGTACCTGGTCCACCCCGGCATGCAAGGGCAGGCTGAGTTCGCCGTGGGCGGTCAGGTCGCGCAAGACGCTGGTATTGAAGTTGCTGCTGGAGAAGATCCCTTCGGTGCCGCCCGCCAAGCCCTCACTGATCCGGCTGTTGCGGGTCTTTTCGTATTGCAGGTAGGCCAGGCTGGTGCCCAGGTCCCAGTCGCCGCGATGGGTCACGGCGTAGGTCTGGCGGTACATCACGTTGGTCTCGTGGCCGAGCAGTTTTTTCACATTGGCGTTGCTGTTGGTGTTCTGGGTGTCACCGGTGTAGATGTTGCCCTGGCGGCTGAAGCCGGCTTCCAGGTCCAGGGTTTGCTCAGGCGTTATCTGCCAGCTCAACAGGCCGTTGACGTCCTTGTTGCGCACCCCTTCGCGCCCCGCCGGCAAGGTGCCGATCTGGTTAGCGGTACGTTTGGATTCATGGCCGCTGTTGATGTCGGCGTCGTCGGCATTGGTTTTCGCCACGTTGCCGTATACCCGGTAGCTGAGGGTGTCGGTCAGCGGGCCGTTCAGGCCGAAGTTCATGCGCTGGGTCTCGCCTTCGGCGCTGTGCTGGGCGAAGTTGTGATAGATCGTCGCTGAGCCGTGGGTCTCGGTGCCGGGCTGCTGGGTGATGATGTTCACCACGCCACCGGCGGCGCCATTGCCGTAACGGGCGGCAGCCGGGCCACGGATGACCTCGATGCGCTCGACCTGGTCGGCCGGCACCCAGTTGCTGTCGCCACGGCTGTCACGCTCGCCGCGCCAGCCATAGCGCACGGAGTTGCGGCTGCCCACCGGCTTGCCATCGACCAGGATCAGGGTGTTTTCCGGGCCCATGCCACGGATATCGATCTGCCGGTTGTTGCCTCGCTGGCCGCTGCTGGAATTGCCCGTGAGGTTGACGCCGGGCATGGTGCGGATGATGTCCGACAGGTCATTGGCCGGTGGGCGCTTCTTGATGTCTTCGGCGGTGATGATCGACACACCGGGCGCCTGCTTGATCTCTTCCTGGGCCGTGCCCAGTACGGTCTGGGTTTGCAGTTCAAGACGCGCGGGGGGCTCGGGCTCGGCGGCAAAGCTGCTGGCGGGCAGCAGGCTGCAAATACTCAGGGCTAGCAGGGACAGGGGCGGCAGGCGGTGCATGAAAGGCTCTCCGGAACGTCAAGCCCACCGATAGCGGTAGGCCAGCAATGACCGCAGATGATAATTAGATGCAATTGCGAGTAAAGAACATTAACTTTCTAAACATTTGCCGCCACCCGCAGGTGCATGCGCAAACCTTGCGTGCCGTGGCTGGCCCACAACTGGCCGCCCTGCAGTTCGATAGCCCGCCGGGCAATGCTCAAGCCCAGGCCAAAGCCGGTACCAGGCGCACCGTCCAGGCGCAGGTAGGGTTCAAAAATCCGTTCCAGGTCGGTTGCGGCAACGCCGGGGCCCTGGTCTTCGACGGTCAGCAGCCACGTATCGCCTTCACGTACGCCGCTCAAACGAATCACACCGCCTGGGGGTGAATGGCGGATCGCATTGCGCAGGATATTTTCCAGGGCCTGGGCGAAGCTGTTGAGGTGAACCCTGACTTCGCACGCACCGTCCACCTCGCACACCAGCGCCTGCAATGGCCAGTCGGTCTCGAAATGCGCATCCTGCACCAGCGCTTCCCACACCGAGGCCACCCGCACATCCTCGGCCTCCAGGCGCGGCTTTTCGGTATCCAGCCAGGCCAGGTTGAGGGAGTCATCCACCAGGCGCCGCATCTCCTCGACTTCCCGCGCCAGCCGTTGCTCCAACTGCTGGCGCGCCAAGCCGCTTTCACTGGCGATTTTCAAGCGGGCCAAAGGCGTGCGGATTTCATGGGACAAGGTGCGCAACAGCTGGCGCTGCTGCTGCAGGCTCTGGCGCAGGCGCTCGGCCATATGCTCGTAGGCACGCGCCAACTCACCCAGCTCATCACCGCGACGGGTCACGGCACTGCTGGCCAGCGGCGCCAAATCACCGGCACGCAGGGCGTTGGCGCGCTCACGCAATTCGTTCAACGGCAACACCAGGTGGCGATACAGCAACAGGCCCAGGCCCAAGGCCAACACGACCGGCACCACCCCGTGGGTAAACAGGTGCGTCCATGGCGTGAGCCCCGGGGGCAGCAGGCGCTCGGGCAGTTGCATGACCAAGCGGCCACGCTCCGGATGTTGCGCGAAGGCAATGCTGACATAGGGCAGTTCATCCTCCAGGCGCTTGCTCATGGGCCAACTGGGCTTGCGCATAAAGGTCAAATGGCTGACCTCGGCCGCCGTCAGCGGCTGTGTGCCGAGGCTTTGCAGGAATGGGTCGAGCACACCCACCCAAGTCTGCTCACGCTGTTGCAGGGCCTGGCGCCATTGCTCCACAGCCTGGGCGTCGCCGGTGGCGGCTATCTCTTCGGCCTGGGCGGCGTAGGCAGTCAGGACGTCGCGGTCGGGCTGCTCAAGAAAATAAGTGCTGCGCTCGACCTGCAAGCCCCAGCCCCACACCAGCCAGACCAGCAGCAGGCAGAAACACACTTGCAGCAGCGCCATTTTCCATAACAGTGGGTGCCGGCGCCGCATCAGCTCAAGCCTTCACACAGCAACACATACCCCTGATGCCGCACCGCCTCGATGCGCACGCCCTGCAGGTTGATCGCCGCCAGCTTGCGCCGCACATTGCACACATGCACATCCAGGCCTCGATCGAGCCGTGTATAGGCGCGATGCAGTACATGCTGATACAGGAACGCTTTGGACAGGGGTTCGCCGGCATGCTCATGCAGCGTGGACAGCAAGCGGAATTCCGAATTCGTCAGACCTGCCGGGCATCCGTTGAACATCACATCCCGAGCGCTTACATCCAGATCCAGCAGTGCTGGCCTGAAGACCCGAGTGCCGCGATCAAGGGCCACCCGCCGCAGTAGCGCGTCGATCCGTACATCCAGTTCGGCGAGGCTGAAAGGCTTGGGCAGATAGTCGTCCGCGCCCTGGCTGAATCCGCTAATGCGATCCTGCTCCGCGCCCAGGGCCGACATCAGAATCACCGGCGTGCCCCGCTCGCTGCGCAAGCGCGACAGCACCTTCAGGCCGTTTTCGTTGGGCAGCATGATATCCAGCAGGATCAGCTCGACCGCTGGGTCCAGCGCCATGTTCAAGCCTTGGTCACCACGATGAGCGCTGCTCAAGGTGAAACCACGTCGGCTCAGATGGGTACAAAGATGGGTGCACAGCTCAACGTCATCCTCGATGACCAGGATGCGCGCGGAAGAAGATGGCATAGGTAGTGGATGATAACTGTTCACAATTAGGCCAGTTTCTCACTCGTAGAAACATTGCGCAACGAACAGCGCGTGTTGTGCTGCGCGAGGGCTGATTATCAATATTTTGAAGAAACTGAATGCATCGAACCTGGGCTTTTTCAGTTAAACACCAGCAATCAAGCTATCTCCTCGTTAGGTCACTTCACCGGATGCAGGAGAATCATCATGTTCAAAGCCACCGTCAGCCAGTTCATGCAAACCCTCCATAAACGCCTCACAGAGTTATGGGATACCTGTGCCCGCGCAGGGGGTGCACGCTCATGACCCGCTTGCTGCTGGGCGCAGCCATGCTGGCACTGCTTGCCGGGTGCAGCACCGTCAAACAGCCCGAACTGGACGTCGCCGTGCAAAGCTCCGGGCAGATCTGGAATGCCGTAGCGCACTACAGCGGCCGCACATTTCTCTCGGGGCCACGCTGGACCGGGACCCAGGGGCCGCAATTAACGGCAGTTGATCAGAATGGCCAGCGCAGCGCCTACCCAAACAGTGCCTGGAACAACTGGACGCCTGGGTTGGATGCTGCCAACGCCTTTGTGAACATCAATGCCTTGCGCCTGGAAGGCAACAAACTATGGGTGGTAGATACCGGCTCGCCCGAGTTCGGTGGCAACCCCGTCCACCAGGGCGCGAAGCTGGTGTGTATCGATCTGCTTACCAATCAGGTGGTTCGGACCTACTTCTTCGGAGCGGATATCGCCACCGCCGGCAGCTACGTGGATGACGTGCGCTTCAGCGCCGGCATGGCCTTCCTCACCGATGCAGGAAATGCCGGGATTATTGTTGTGGATCTGCAAACCGGCGCTGCCCGCCGTGTACTGAACCAGCACGCCTCAGTCGTCGCCCGGCCTGACCGGGACTTGATCCTCAGCAACCAGGTGGTCAAAGCCCCTGACGGCGAACCCCTGCGCGTCAACGCCGACCCGCTGGAAGTCAGCGTTGACGGCGTCTGGCTGTATTACGGCCCGCTGCAAGGCCCGTGGTCCAAGGTACGGATCCAAGACCTGGCAAACCTGGCCCTGACCCCGCAGCAACTGGCGGCCCGGGTGGAATTTTTTGCCGATATCCCGGCAACCGGTGGGTCGGTCATGGATGCACAGGGCAACCTGTACTTTTCCGACCTGGCACACGATGCCATTCGTGTGCGCCGCACGGACGGACAAATCGAAACCCTGATCGAAGACAAGCGCCTGCATTGGGTTGACGCCCCGTTCCTGGACCCGGACGGAACACTGTGGCTACCCACACCACAAATGGACCGGGTCGCGCTGTTCAACAAGGGCCAATCCCTGGTGCAGTGGCCGGTGGGGGTTTATCGCTTATCGATACATCGCTGATCAGCGCCCATGCAAATTGCTTAGCGCTTTCACATCCCTTTCACAGTCGGGCGCCTAGGGTGGTCCCAGCTCCTAGTGAAAACCTTTAAGCCCGCACTCCCCATCGCGGGCTTTTCTTTGTCTGGGATTTAGCTGAAAGCTGGGGGCCCCTATCCACACGCCCGGCCCAGCATCTGCATGCAGGGCCAGGAAAGTGCAACTACAGCAATACCGTAGCCAGCATCCCCAGCGCGCCCAGGCAAAAGCCAATCAATGCGCCGCGCCCAGGGGCTTCATGGAACAGGGCCCAGACCACCACAGGCTCCAGCAGTAGCAAGGAGGTGACGGAGACCACGGTGACGACCCAGATATCACCGACCACCACATACCCCAGCCAATAGGCCCCTAGCAGGCAGAACCCGGCAAAGCACATCAGCAGCACCGGCATGACGAATGCCTGCCATGAACCATCGCCAGCATGGGCCAGCCGAGCGGTGACTACCTCGCTGTAGATCGCACAAAACTCACCGATCACCATCAACCCTAGAGCAAAAACTCCGAGTAGTTCTTTGGACATATCAAAAACTCCTTCGTATTCAGCGCAATGTTTTTCAGCTCCCAGCGCGCGATGCCGCTCACCAGGGAGTTGTTGCAGTGATACGAAGCAGCCTTGAACAGGCCTGAATTACCGAAGTGCTTTTCCATGCTCATGTCCTTCAACGGGTGTGAGTCGGCACGGCCCAAAAGGGCGCGAGCCTGATCATACGTGCCGTCAACCGCACTGGACAACCAGCATCTTTAGGTCGCCAGCACCGCCTCATGCGGGGTTTCAGACAGGATCGGGGGCGGCGGGATGCTGTCAGTCAGTTCGGCATCTGTAGTCTCCAGACCCCGAGCGATGGTGTAGCCCTGGATCATCTCGGTGACTGACTCACCAACCCTATGCGCGCCCAGTAACTCGCCGCTGTGCCCATGGCAATCGCCTCGGTGATCGCACTCCTGCGAAGCAACGGCGCGAGCTTCATGACCGGGGAAGTGCAGCATGTGAATGGGGGATTAAATAACCCCGTCAGCCTGCGGCTGCGATTGCCAGGGCCAGTTGCGCGTCAGACATCAGCGCAGGCTTGTAGGTCGAGCGGTAATACCTGCACGCCTGCTCGAACTGCGCACCACGGATCTCGCCATCGGAACCAATAAACGCCAACGCATCACTTTTGGATGATTTGAAAAGCTCTGGAATGTAGGACGTTCCTGCGGTGGCTCCCGAGGTGATTACGAAAGGCGCTACCGAGGTGAGCATGAGCGCCCCCTGGAACGGGTTATTGTTCTCGGCGGCCGAAGCCAGATTGCCAATCGACGCCAGGAAGGCGATTGCCAGGGGTTTGCACAAATCCATCAGTGATTGCTTCCTTGTGTTCAGATGGGTGCCACGATAACAGAGCTGGGTGGTCGTTCTACCCCACTCCTTATACGTGCCTGTTATAAAAATGGTTTAGCGCTATCAGCTCGAGTACCGCTACGAAAACACAGAGCATGACGAAGCCAGGACCGCAGACCCGCTTGCGCTTGGATGGGCCATCCCCTGACAAGATCGCACCGGTGTAGCAGGTAAACACTAAGAGAAGCCCCAGCAGGATGTAGAATCCTTGTGTTCGCCATTGGGTCATGTGTCCATGCCTGTGGTTATGGCGCGGGTTTTGCGCAGGCACAAAAAAGCCGATCTAGCTGATCGGCTTAAGTGTCTGATTTTACTCAGAAAATATGGTCGGGACGGAGTGATTCGAACACTCGACCCCTAGCACCCCATGCTAGTGCGCTACCGGACTGCGCTACGCCCCGACTAGGCGTGAAACTGGGTTCGCTTCGTAACGAAGCGATCAGGAATATACCGCAAGCATTTGAAATGTGGAAGTATTTTAAAGGCTTGTTTCACTTCTTCAAAACAACCAGCACATCTTCCAGTTCGGAGATCATCTGGCGGATCAGTTGCTTGTATTGGGTGGTGTCGTCTTTGGCTTCATCACCGGACATACGCTGACGCGCGCCGCTGATGGTGAACCCCTGGTCGTACAGCAACGCACGGATCTGTCGGATCATCAGCACATCCTGGCGCTGATAATACCGACGGTTCCCAGTGCGTTTGACGGGGTTGAGTTGAGGAAACTCCTGCTCCCAATAGCGCAGCACGTGCGGTTTTACCGCACATAGCTCGCTGACTTCACCGATGGTGAAGTAGCGTTTGCCTGGGATGACGGGTAGCTCGTCGTTATGACTTGGTTCCAGCATAAGCCTCAACTCGGGCCTTCAACTTCTGCCCTGGACGAAAGGTGACCACACGGCGAGCCGTGATCGGGATTTCTTCTCCCGTTTTTGGATTGCGGCCAGGCCGCTGGCGTTTGTCCCGCAGGTCAAAATTGCCGAAACCGGACAATTTGACCTGTTCGTTGTCTTCCAGAGCGTGCCTGATTTCTTCAAAAAACAGCTCGACCAATTCCTTGGCCTCGCGCTTGTTCAGACCCAACTCTTCGTACAGACGTTCCGCCATCTCAGCTTTCGTCAAAGCCCCCATACGTCACTTCCTTAACGTGGCGTTCAACCTTTGTTCGAGCGAGGTGAGGATATTTTGCGTAGTGGTATTCACCTCATCGTCATTAAGAGTGCGCGATGGATGCTGCCAGGTCAAGCCAACTGCAAGGCTTTTTCTATGCGGATCAATGCCTTTACCCTGATAGACGTCAAATAGCCTGAGGTCCGTCAGCCATTCGCCTGCATTTTCTCGGATTACTTCCAGCACGGCGCTGGCTGCTACATCACGATCCGCCACCAGGGCCAGGTCACGACGTACTTCCGGGAAACGCGACAGCTCGCTGAATTTTGGCATCTTGCCAGAAGCGACTTCAGCCAATACCAACTCGAAGACGAAGACCGGACGGTCGAGACCGAGGGTTTTCGACAGTTCAGGGTGGATAGCACCAACGAAACCGACCAGGCGACCTTCGCGCTCGATACGCGCAGTCTGGCCTGGGTGCAACGCTGGGTGGCTGCCTGGAACAAACGCGAAGGCATCCAGCGCACCGGCAAAGCCCAGGACCGCTTCCACGTCGGCCTTGACGTCAAAGAAGTCCACTGGGTCGCGCCCCTGTGCCCAACCTTCCGGCAAACGGCTGCCGCAGACCACACCGGCCAGCATCGGCTCTTGCTTCAGGCCATCCAATTGGCCGACAAAGCGCAGGCCGCTTTCAAACATGCGCACACGATCCTGCTGACGGTTCAGGTTGTGGGAAAGCGCTTTCACCAGGCCCGGCCAAAGGGATGAACGCATGGCCGCCATGTCGTTGGAGATCGGGTTGGCCAGCAACAGCGGCTCGACACCCGGGTTGAACAGCTCGAATTGCTTGGGATCGATGAAGCTGTAGGTCACGGCTTCTTGATAACCACGGGCGACCAGCAGACGGCGCAGCTCTGGCAGGTGCGCACGAGCTTCAGCCTTGGGCTGCGGGGCCAGGCGCGCTTGCGGGTAACGAACCGGCAGGCGGTTGTAGCCGTACAGGCGGGCTAGCTCTTCGATCAGGTCGACTTCAAGGCTGATATCGAAGCGATGGCTTGGCACTTCTACACGCCACTGCCCTGCCCCATCAGCGCTGATGCCCAGGCCAAGGCTGGTCAGCAGACGCACGATTTCCGCTTCTTCAATCACCAGCCCAAGCATTTGCTCGACGCGCTGGGCGCGCAGTGTCACCGGTGCAATCGAAGGCAAGTGTTGCTCGCTGACGGTCTCGATGATCGGGCCAGCTTCGCCACCGGTGATTTCCAGCAACAGGCCGGTGGCCCGTTCCATGGCTTCACGGGCCAGTTGCCAGTCCACGCCACGCTCGTAGCGGTGCGAGGCATCGGTGTGCAGACCGTAGGAACGAGCCTTGCCCGCCACAGCGATCTGGTCGAAGAACGCGCTCTCAAGGAACACGTCACGGGTCGTTGCGGATACACCACTGTGCTCCCCCCCCATCACACCGGCAATCGCCAGGGCGCGGGAGTGGTCGGCGATCACCAGGGTATCGCTACGCAGGGTGACTTCCTGGCCATCGAGCAAGACCAGTTTTTCGCCCTCCTCGGCCATCCGCACACGAATCCCACCGTTGATTTCGGCAAGATCGAAGGCGTGCAGCGGCTGACCCAGTTCCAGCATCACGTAGTTGGTAATGTCGACGGCTGCGTCGATGCTGCGCACGTCGGCGCGACGCAGGCGCTCGACCATCCACAGCGGAGTCGGCTTGGACAGGTCGACATTACGGATCACACGGCCCAGATAACGTGGGCACGCATGCGGTGCCAACACTTCGATCTGGCGCACTTCATCGTGCACCGCAGGCACAGCGGCAACCACTGGACGCGTGACCGGAGCGTTGTACAACGCGCCCACTTCACGGGCCAGGCCGGCCAGGGACAGGCAGTCGCCACGGTTCGGGGTCAGGTCGACCTCGATGCTGGCGTCTTCCAGGTCCAGGTAGACACGAATGTCCTGACCCACTGGCGCATCGGCCGGCAGTTCCATCAGGCCATCATTGCCTTCACCAACCTGCAACTCCGCTTGGGAGCACAGCATGCCGTTGGACTCGACACCCCGCAGCTTGGCTTTCTTGATCTTGAAATCACCGGGCAGCTCGGCACCGATCATCGCGAACGGAATCTTCAGGCCCGGGCGCACGTTTGGCGCTCCGCACACGACCTGGAAGGTTTGCGCCCCATTGCTGACCTGGCACACACGCAACTTGTCGGCGTCCGGATGCTGCTCGGTGCTCAGCACCTCGCCCACCACCACACCACTGAAAACACCGGCGGCCGGCGTAACGCTATCGACCTCAAGGCCGGCCATCGACAGACGAGCAACCAGCTCATCGCGATTTACCTGCGGGCTTACCCAGCCACGCAGCCATTGTTCACTGAATTTCATCCTGCTCTCCTAAAGGTTCGTTACGACTAGCGAAATTGCGCGAGGAACCGCAAGTCGTTGTCGAAGAACAGGCGCAAGTCGTTCACGCCGTAACGCAGCATGGCCAGACGCTCAACGCCCATGCCGAAGGCAAAGCCCGAGAACTCTTCCGGGTCGATCCCGGACATGCGCAGCACGTTGGGGTGAACCATGCCGCAACCCATGACTTCCAGCCAGCCAGTCTGCTTGCAGACACGGCAGCCTTTACCGCTGCACATCACGCATTCCATGTCGACTTCGGCGGATGGTTCGGTAAATGGGAAGTACGACGGACGGAAACGAACCGCCAGCTCTTTTTCGAAGAACACCCGCAGGAATTCTTCGATGGTGCCTTTGAGGTCGGCGAAATTGATGTCGCGATCAACCAGCAGGCCTTCGACCTGGTGGAACATCGGCGAGTGGGTGATATCGGAGTCGCTACGGTACACACGGCCAGGGCAGACGATGCGGATCGGCGGCTGCTGCGACTCCATGGTGCGGACCTGTACCGGGGAGGTATGGGTGCGCAGCAACATGTTCGCATTGAAATAGAAGGTGTCGTGCATCGACCGGGCCGGGTGATGGCCTGGGATGTTGAGCGCCTCGAAGTTGTGATAGTCGTCTTCAACCTCAGGGCCTTCGGCAATGCCGTAGCCGATGTGGGTAAAGAACTGCTCGATACGTTCCAGAGTCCGGGTAACCGGATGCAGACCGCCAGAGGTCTGGCCGCGGCCAGGCAGGGTCACGTCAATGGACTCGGCGGCGAGCTTGGCCGCAAGATCGGCCTCCTCGAACAACGCCTTGCGCGCATTGAGAACCTCTGTGACACGCTCCTTGGCAACGTTGATCAGCGCGCCGACTTGCGGGCGCTCTTCTGCCGGCAGATTGCCCAGGGTCTTCATCACCTGAGTCAATTCACCTTTTTTGCCAAGATAGTGAACCCGGATTTGCTCCAGGGCATTGATATCTTCAGCGCTTTGCACAGCCTCAAGAGCTTGAGCGACCAGCGCGTCCAGGTTTTCCATGTACAGACTCCAGATACAAAATAGGGGAAGAGCTTGAAGGCTCTTCCCCTATTTATGACGTTTACCACCTTGGACTACGGAGTAGCCCAGGGTGACTGTCGGGGGTACTTAAGCCAAGGTGGCTTTAGCTTTCTCGACAATCGCAGCAAACACCGCTTTTTCGTTCACGGCCAGTTCAGCCAGAACCTTACGGTCGATTTCGATGGACGCTTTTTTCAGGCCAGCGATGAAACGGCTGTAGGACAGACCGTTAACACGAGCACCAGCATTGATACGGGCGATCCACAGAGCGCGGAACTGACGTTTTTTCTGACGACGGTCACGGTAGGCGTATTGGCCTGCCTTGATTACCGCTTGCTTGGCAACACGGAATACGCGTGAACGCGCGCCGTAGTAGCCTTTAGCGAGTTTCAGAATTTTTTTGTGACGCTTACGGGCAATGACGCCACGCTTTACACGAGCCATGAGTTACTTCCTCTATTCTTGATCCAAAATTAACGAAGGCGCAGCATGCGCTCGACTTTTGCCACGTCAGACGGATGCAGCAAGCTGCTACCGCGCAGTTGACGCTTACGCTTGGTCGACATTTTGGTCAGGATGTGGCTCTTGAAAGCGTGCTTGTGCTTGATACCGTTAGCAGTTTTCAGAAACCGCTTAGCAGCACCACTTTTAGTCTTCATCTTTGGCATGTTCGGATACTCCGCATTCAGTTGATAAACATAATCAGAAGGCCTGCCGTGCCCTATTGATTACTTCTTCTTTTTCGGGGCGATGACCATGATCAGCTGGCGTCCTTCCATCTTAGGATGCTGTTCGACGGAACCGTACTCCAGCAGGTCAGCTTCAACCCGCTTGAGGAGTTCCATACCCAGCTCCTGGTGGGCCATCTCACGGCCGCGGAATCGCAAGGATACCTTGGCCCTGTCCCCATCACTCAGGAAACGTACCAGGTTGCGCAGTTTTACCTGGTAATCCCCTTCCTCCGTCCCTGGACGAAACTTGATTTCTTTAACCTGGATCTGCTTCTGGTTTTTCTTGGCTGCGGCAATCTGCTTCTTCTTTTCGAAGATCGATTTGCCGTAGTCCATCAGCTTGCAGACAGGCGGTACAGCATCGGCGGAAATTTCCACCAAATCGAGCTTGGCTTCTTCAGCCTTAAGAAGCGCGTCTTCAATTGACACAATCCCAAGCTGCTCACCCTCAGCCCCAATTAACCGAACCTCGCGTGCCGAGATATTCTCGTTGATCGGGGCTTTCGGTGCAGCTCGTTTATCTTGTCTCATTTCACGCTTAATAGTAATTACTCCGAATCTGGGCGACCACGCCGGGAAACCGCTTGCGCGAGGAACTCAGCGAACTGGGCGACGGGCATCGAGCCCAGGTCAGCACCTTCACGAGTACGCACAGCGACAGTCTGCATCTCGACTTCCCGATCTCCGATAACCAAAAGATAGGGAACCTTGAGCAAAGTATGCTCGCGGATTTTAAAGCCGATCTTTTCATTTCTCAAGTCGGACTTGGCACGAAACCCGCTTTCGTTGAGTGTTTTTTCCACTTCAGCGGCAAAATCGGCCTGTTTATCAGTGATATTCATGATCACTGCCTGGGTCGGAGCCAGCCACGCAGGGAACGCGCCCTCGTAGTGCTCGATCAGGATCCCGACGAACCGTTCGAACGAGCCGAGGATCGCCCGGTGCAACATAACCGGGTGTTTACGGCTGTTGTCTTCGGAGACGTATTCGGCTCCCAAACGGATCGGCAGGTTAAAATCGAGCTGCAGAGTACCACACTGCCAGACGCGACCGAGGCAATCTTTCAGCGAGAACTCGATCTTAGGACCGTAGAACGCGCCTTCGCCCGGCTGCAGATCGTACGCAAGGCCCGCACTATCTAGCGCTGCGGCCAGTGCGGCTTCGGCGCGATCCCACAATTCGTCGGAGCCGACGCGTTTTTCCGGACGAGTGGACAACTTCATTTCCACTTCGGTAAAGCCGAAATCGCGATAAACGTCCATGGTCAACTTGATGAACGCGGCGGATTCAGCCTGCATCTGCTCTTCGGTGCAGAAGATGTGGGCGTCATCCTGAGTGAAGCCGCGCACGCGCATGATGCCGTGCAGCGCACCCGATGGCTCGTTACGGTGGCAAGCACCGAACTCGGCCAGGCGCATCGGCAACTCGCGGTAGCTCTTCAGGCCTTGGTTGAACACCTGCACATGGCACGGGCAGTTCATCGGCTTGATCGCGTAGTCGCGGTTTTCCGACTGGGTGGTGAACATGTTGTCGGCGTAGTTGGCCCAATGCCCGGATTTCTCCCACAGGCTGCGGTCAACAACCTGGGGAGTCTTGATCTCCAGGTAACCGTTGTCGCGCTGAACCTTACGCATGTACTGCTCAAGTACCTGGTAAAGGGTCCAGCCGTTCGGGTGCCAGAACACCATGCCCGGCGCTTCTTCCTGGAGGTGAAACAGGTTCAAGCGTTTACCGATTTTGCGGTGGTCGCGCTTTTCGGCCTCTTCGATGCGCTGGATGTAGGCGGCCAACTGCTTCTTGTCAGCCCAGGCGGTGCCGTAGATCCGTTGCAACTGCTCGTTCTTCGCGTCACCGCGCCAGTAGGCACCGGACAACTTGGTCAGCTTGAACGACTTGAGGAAGCGCGTGTTCGGCACGTGCGGACCACGGCACATGTCGACATATTCTTCGTGGTAATACAGGCCCATGGCCTGCTCGTCCGGTATGTCTTCTACCAGACGCAGCTTGTAGTCCTCGCCACGAGCGGTGAACACGTCGATCACTTCGGCGCGCGGCGTGACTTTCTTGATGACGTCGTAATCTTTCTCGATCAGTGCATGCATGCGCTGTTCGATGGCTGCCAGGTCGTCCGGAGTAAAAGGACGCTCGTAGGCGATATCGTAATAGAAACCTTCTTCGATGACCGGGCCGATCACCATCTTCGCGGTTGGATACAGCTGCTTGACCGCATGGCCAATCAAGTGCGCGCAAGAGTGGCGAATGATCTCCAGCCCCTCTTGATCCTTGGGCGTGATGATTTGCAGGCTGGCATCGGAGGTGATCAGGTCGCTGGCGTCAACCAGCTTGCCGTCGACCTTGCCGGCTACGGTGGCCTTGGCCAGGCCTGCACCGATGGATGCGGCGACCTCGGCTACGGAAACCGAATGTTCGAATGTACGTTGACTGCCGTCGGGAAGAGTAATAGTTGGCATGGCGCCTCCTCTCCTAGTGGTGACCCCTACCAAAGGTCACGTGGGTTGGGATGAGCCAGTACAAGATCCAACACCAGGCCGCTCATTGCTGAACGCCTGCCTTACAGCGGCAGGAGCCTTTCGGCCAACCGATAATCGAACCAGAGTGACTGGAGTTAAACAAAAAGGAACCTGGCAAGGAAAAAGCCAGGTCGAGGATGCTAGCACAGATGAACGGTCATGGCGCGGCCCAGCAGCCTGGTAGCGACAAACCCCAGGCTTTTGCAGCCAAAAATGAACTTGGGCTGTACGGCAGGCCTCAAACACACTGAAAATCGCCGTCCGTCCTATCGACTCAAGGAGCATCTCACCATGCGCAGCACCTCGATCTTCGCCCTAGCCGCTTCCCTGGCCCTCTTCTCCATTGGTGCACACGCCGCCGCGCCCTCCAACTGGCCTGCGGGGGCTCGCGATGCCTTCGTTAACGACTGCAGCGCAGCCGCCAGCCAGAACGTTGATGCCAAAACCGCCAAAGACCATTGCGAATGCGGCGCGGACAAAATCAACGCGGAATTGAGCACTGCGGAAATCAAGGAACTGATGACCAACCAGAACGCCAGCCCGGAGCTTAAAAACAAAGCAGTCGCGGCTATTTCGTCCTGCAAGGTCGTGAAGAAAAAGTAAGCGCGGCGAGAAATCAGCCCACCAAAATGGCCTGAAAACCCTCTGAAAACTGCTATTTCGCACAATTTACACAGCTTTTACGGCTTTTTTTACTAGCTGATATTTCGTACCAAAGCCCCGTAAACCGGGGCTTACAGCCAGCCAAGGCACTGAAGAAAACGCGATTGATTAGCAAACGGTGCCTTGGGGGGGCTCCCAAGCCGAACATTTCGACTATGATAGCCCAGTGTGCCCAGTTGGCCTGAGCAGCACAGCACTACTGAAAATATATGTTTCTTGGAGATACACCATGTCTAATCGCCAAACCGGCACCGTTAAATGGTTCAACGATGAAAAAGGCTTCGGCTTCATCACTCCTCAAGGTGGCGGTGACGACCTGTTCGTACACTTCAAAGCTATCGAAAGCGACGGTTTCAAAAGCCTGAAAGAAGGCCAAACCGTTTCCTTCGTGGCTGAGAAAGGCCAAAAGGGTATGCAAGCTGCACAGGTTCGCGCAGAGTAATCTCTACGCCAATCAAAAAAACCCCGTCCATGTGACGGGGTTTTTTATGGGTGATGCAAAAGCGCTGTGTTATCAGCCGCAATTGACGCGGGTGATCACCAGGTTGTCATCGGTATTGAGGTTCAGGCGATCTGAGCGGTATTCGAGGGTGATCATATCGTTGGGCTTGAGAATGCGTGCATTCTGCGCACCAGCACGGGTACGGGCCTGCTCCAGCAATTGCGGCGAGGCTTTCTGGCCGACTGCAAACGCCGCAGCCTTCGATTCACAGCGTGTATGAACAGGCTCAGCCGCAGCCGTGTCTTTGGCCGGCTCAGAGGTACCCGCAGTGCTGCAGCCCGCCAGGACGGCTGCCGCCAACAAGGTACCGAATGATGCGAGCTTCCAAGGCATGAAGCCTCCTTTGATAAAAAAATGGACAGAGATCGTGCGACCGTGATTTGGCCAATTGGTTTCAGAATTGTCACAATTGGCCGTAGGCGAGTCTGCCTGACTCGGCGTCATGGCCTGACGAATCAATCGTCACCAGATATGAACAAGTGTCAGTAGATGTCGATGTAGTCAAAAGGCGGGTTTGGCCAGTTCTGTTTCAGCGCATTGTAAATCTGCATGACCCACACCTCGTCGCTGGCCGCCACGCTACCGACATAACCGGACCCTGCCGCCCAGGTCTCCAAGCGAAACCGCAACCCTTCGATATCACTCCCGCCTACCACCCCAGAAGAGATGTAGGCCAGGCCACCCTGGGTGACCCGCAGTTGCGTGTGCTGGTCGTCGCTGGCACTGGCAATCATTTGGCGAACGGCTTCCAATGTGAGGCTGTTGGGGTTGTTCAAATCGATGTACACGCGGCTTGTCCTGGCAATTAAACAGAGCGCCAGTGTCGCACAGCGCTCCCCTCATGCCTAAGTAGCAGTGCCAAACACTGCGCAAAATGGTTAACTCCCCATGCCAGTCCAGCCCTAAGCGAGCCGCGAGAACCCGATGACCATCGTTACCATCAATGCCGATATCAAAGCCAAATGGCCTCAAGGGCAAAGTTCCTACAGCCCAGGCAGCCCGGAAGAATTGGCAATCATCGGCATAGACCTGCTGGTCAAGGAACTGGGCACCCAGGCCGCACAGGCCTTTATCGGTCAGATATTCGAGAAATACCCGGCCGACCATATGGGGGTCGAAGACCCGCTGCGCGAATAGAAACCAACCGGCAGGCGTCTTACTTCAGGCGCGCCAGGCGCTCAGTGAGCAGGTCGAAAAAGCCCTGGGCATGACCATTTTCAACCCAGAATACGTTCTTATCCTGCTTGAGGCCGTCGTACCAGTCGACGATGGTCTGGCCGAACGTTGGGCCTTCGCGACTATCGACCACCATGTTGACCTGGCGTCCGGAGAACAGCTCAGGCTTGAGCAGATAGCCGATTACGGTGGCGTCATGCACCGGGCCGCCCTTCAGACCGTAGTGCTCCATATCGCCCTTAACGTATTCATTAAGAATATCGCCCACCACCTTGCTGGCGTTGTTGTTCAGGTCGGCGATCTTCTTCAGACGCGCCTCACTGGTCAGTATTTTGTGGGTCACGTCCAGCGGCAGGTAGGTCAGCTTGACGCCACTTTTAAGGACAATTTCAGCGGCGACCGGATCGGCAAACAGATTGAACTCGGCCACCGGGGTAATGTTGCCGCCATTGAAATGCGCGCCGCCCATGACCACCACTTCCTTGATGCCCTGGGTGATTTCCGGCGCCTGGGTCAGCGCCAGAGCCAGGTTGGTCTGCGGGCCAAGCATGGCGATGGTGATGCTATGGGGCTTGGCGGCGCTCAGGGTGCTGATCAGATAGTCGACCGCATTGCCGTCGGCCAGGCCTTTTTTTGGTTCGTGTACGGTGACACCGGAAATGCCTTCCTTGCCGTGAATATTCTCGGCATAGATCGGCGTGCGCAGCAGCGGCTTCGGCGCACCGGCATACACAGGAATCTCTTCACGCCCTGCCCACTCGCGAGCCAATCGCGCATTGCGCGAGGTCTTGTCCAGGCGCACGTTGCCGGCCACCGTGGTCAACGCACGAATGTTCAGCTCCTCTGGCGAGGCCATCGCAAACAGCAACGCCACCACGTCGTCGGCGCCCGGATCGGTATCGATGATCAGGTCGATTTTTTCCGCCGCCTGGGCGCTTGCAGCAGTTAGCACGGACAAAAGCAGCACACTCCGAAACAGGTGTCGCAGGGTTGGGGTTCTACGTTGCATGACGCACTCCTTGTCATTGTGGGAAATGCTAGAAAGTCACGCCAGACACCAGCGCGATATTACAGTAGGGCTGACACTCGCCAGTACGCACCACCGCGCGCGCCTTGTGACTGAGCAGCTTGAATGCTTCATGGCTGAGCAGGCGCCGCTCACCCAGGTCGCCCGGGTCCAGCGCATTGAGATCAGCCAGCGCCGGCGGCTGCTTGTGCAGGATTTCTTCGGCCAATACGTGGCTTTCAACCTGCATCTCCGTGAGCACAATGCGCAGGGTGCTGATGAAATCAGGAATGCCCTGGGTCAGCGCCAGATCGATCAACTCCACACCCGGCGGCACCGGCAGGCCGGCATCGCCGATCACCAGGATGTCGCCATGGCCGAGGGAGGCGATCAACCGCGACAGGGCAATATTGAGCAATGGGGTCTTTTTCATGGGCGAGCAAAGCCTTGAACGTCATGCAACATGGGAATGGAGGGTTGCGCCCCGGCACGGGTGACCGACAGCGCCGCCGCGACCTGGCCAAAACGGATGGCCTCGGCCTCGCCCTGCCCGTTGGCAAGTGCTGCGGCAAAGCCGCCGACAAAGGTATCGCCCGCCGCCGTGGTATCCACTGCCTGGACCTTGGGCGCCAGCAGATGCTCGAAACCCTGGCCATCGGCGAAAAGCGCGCCTTGCGAGCCCAGGGTCACAATCACCTTGCCCGCACCGGCGTTTAACAGATGCGTAGCCGCAACCTTGGCCGAGTCCAGCGAGTCAACCGGCACACCGCTCAAGGCCGATGCTTCGCTTTCGTTGGGGATCAGGTAGTCGATCGCCGCGTACCAGTCTGCCGGCAACGGCCCGCTGGCAGGCGCCGGGTTGAGGATCACCGTCTTGCCCAATGCGCGAGCGCGCTTGAGGGCATACCCCACGGTGTCCATGGGCACTTCGAGTTGGCAGACAACCACCTCGGCCGCCTGCAGCACAGCGTCAAATGCCAGCAGTGACGCGGGTGTCAGTTGGCCGTTGCTGCCAGCCACAATCACGATCGCATTCTGACTGCTGTCATCCACCACAATCAGCGCAACACCGCTGGAGCCCTCTACCTCGCTGACGGCCTGGCAGTCGATTCCCTCCACCAACAACGCGTCACGCAACTGGGCGCCATAGGCATCGCTGCCCACGCAGCCGATCATCGCCACGTTAGCCCCCAGACGCGCCGCAGCCACCGCCTGATTGGCGCCCTTGCCGCCCGGCACGGTGGCAAACGACTGGCCGACCAGGGTTTCACCGCCGCGAGGCAGCCTACTGGCGCGGGTCACCAGGTCCATGTTCAGGCTGCCTACTACCACTACTTTTGCTGGCATACATCAATACTCATCAATTTGTTCAGCGGTTTGAGGCAAACACGGCAGCCAATGGCGCCGTTGACTCACGCAAGACAATGCTCGGCGTGACAATGCGCTGGTCAGCCGGTAATTGCGGTGTCGCAATCCGCCGCAATAACAACTCCGCCGCCATTTCCCCCAATTGCAGGATCGACTGGCCCACGGTAGTCAACGCGGGGTAGACATAACGGCTCATTTGAATGTCATCAAAACCAATCACCGACAGCTCGGCAGGCACCCGCAGGTTGCGTTCGGCGGCCGCGCGCAACACACCGAAACCGATCATGTCGTTGCCGGCGAATATCGCGCTGGGCGGATTATCCGCCAGCAATTGCACCGCTGCCGTATAGCCACCGGTACTGGTGAAATCGCTTTCCAATACCCGACTGGCAGGCACAGCGACCCCGGCCTCCTGCAGCGCCCGCTGGTAGCCGGCCAGACGCATCTGTGCCACACGCGTGTGCGCCGGCCCGCCGATACAGGCGATGTCCCGATGCCCCAACTCCAGCAAATGCCGGGTCGCCAGGTACGCGCCCTGCTCATGATCGATGCGCACCAGATCCACATCGACGCCCTCCAGGCCCCGGTCGACAATGACCATGGGCGTGCGCACCGCCTTGAGGCCAGTCGCCAGGCCACTGTCATCGCCACCAACCGAGGTAACGATCAGGCCATCGACGCGCTTCTCCAGCAGCACCCGCAAATAGTTGCGCTGTTTATCGGCGTTATCATCGGAATTGCACAGGATCACGCAGTAGCCATTGCGCTCGCAGTAATCCTCGATGCCCCTGGCCAGCTCCGCGAAATACGGGTTGAGGCTGTTGGGCACCAGCAGGCCGATGGTCGCGGTGGTCTTGGCCTTCAGCGAACGGGCGACCGCGCTGGGCACATAGTCCAGCTGCTTGATCGCGGCTTCGACCTTGAGCCGCACCGGTTCGCTGACCGGGCGCGTCCTGTTCACCACATGGGAGACCGTGGTGTAGGAAATGCCCGCAAGCGCCGCCACATCCTTGATGGTTGCCATGTCTTAACCCCGCCGGCTTGCACGTTGACTGCGGTAGGTGTCCAGCACCACGGCAATCACAATAACGGCGCCGGTAATGATGCGCTTGGTCGGCTCGGTCGCGCCGATCTGCGCCAGGCCGGCTGCCAATACAGAAATGATCAACACCCCGAAGAACGTGCTGATCACCGAACCACGCCCGCCCATCAGGCTGGTACCGCCAATCACCACTGCGGCAATCACCTGCAACTCCAGGCCGGAACCGGCATTCGGGTCAGCCGCCTCCAGGCGGGAGATCTGGAACAGTGCCGCCACACCAGCCAACAGCCCCATGAGACTGAACACCAGGATCTTGTAGGGTTTTGGATTGATCCCCGCCAGACGTACTGCTTCTTCATTGGTGCCGATGCCGATCAGGTAGCGCCCAAACACAGTACGCGTCAGCACTGCCTGGGCGACGATAATCACCAGCAGCGCAATAATGAACGACGGCGAGATACCGAAGGCCACCGGGTTGGACAGCCAGGCGAAGGAGTCGCCGATATAGGCAGTGCGCGACCCTGTCATCTGGTAGGCCGCGCCACGGGCCATTTCCAGCACGCCGAGGGACACGATGAACGACGGAATACGCCAGGCCACGGTGATAGAGCCGGTGATGGTCCCGGCCAGGGCCGCACAGCCCATGCCGAGCAACGCCGCCGGGACTACGCTCCAGCCCCAGCCGAGGATCGCCACGCTGACCGCAGACGCGGCCAGGGCTAGCACCGAGCCCACCGACAGGTCGATGCCGCCAATGATCAGGATGAACGTCATGCCCACCGCCAGCACCATCAGGTCGGGAATCTGGTTGGCGATGGTGCTGAAGGTGTCATAGGACCAAAAGTGGCTGCTCAGGGCCGAGAACAGCGCAATCATGGCCAGCAACGCGCCGGCCAGGCCCAGATAAGTGCCCAGGCCGTAGAAATTGCCGCCGGCTTTTACGGGTGGAGTTGCTGTTTTCATGGGGTTGTCCTGGGCGCCGCTTCGTTGAGCAGCGCGTCACGTTTCTGATAGCCGGCAAATGCGGCGGCAAGCAATTCATCCTGGGTCCAGCTGTCCCGCTCGAAGGTCTGGATCAAGCGTCCGGCAGACAGCACGCCGATGCGGTCGCAGATCAGCATCAGTTCGCGCAGGTCGCTGGACACCACCACCAGCGCCTTGCCCTGGCGGGTCAAGTCGCCAAGCAACGCATAGATATCAAATTTGGCGCCGACGTCGATGCCGCGGGTTGGCTCGTCGAACAGCATCACCGCGCAATCGCGCTCCAGCCAGCGGCCGATCACCACCTTTTGCTGATTGCCGCCCGACAGCTCGGACACCAATTGCGCTGGGCTGGAACTGCGGATACGCATGGCGTCGATCTGCCGCTTGGCCAGCGCCGCCTCATCGCGCCCATTGACCAGACCGGCGCTGGACACCTTGGCCATATTGCCCAGGGCCGTGTTGGCACTGATGGACTGGCTGAGCAACAGACCCTCGCCCTTGCGATCCTCGGTGATCAGCGCAATGCCGTGACCTACCGCATCCACCGGCGAGCGAATGCTCACCGCCCGGGCCGGCGAGCCGAGGGCGACCGTGCCACTGTCGGCCAGGTCGGCACCAAAGATCAGGCGCAGCAACTCAGTACGGCCAGCGCCGATCAATCCGGAAATGCCGTAGATTTCACCGGCGCGCACTTCAAAGGACACATCACGGACCTTGTCCGAACGGGTCAGGCCCGTGACCGTCAAGGCAGGCGCGCCAATGGTGCGCGGGCCGAGATCGATGTGCTCGCCCAACTCGCGACCGACCATCAACGTGACCAGTTGCTCGCTGTTGTAATTGGCCATCGGCTCGACACACACCAGTTGACCGTCACGCAGCACCGCAATGCGCTGGGCCACACGGGCCAGTTCTTCCAGACGATGGGAGATGTAGATAATTGCCACGCCCCGCGCCTGCAGACGGGTGATTTGCTCAAACAGCATCTCGACTTCACGGGCAGTGAGCATCGCCGTCGGTTCGTCGAGGATCAGCACATGGCAGTCGCCGATCAGGTTGCGGGCAATCTCGACCATCTGTTGATGGCCGATACCCAGGCTGCCGACCAGGGTGTCCGGGTCGATGGCATCCAGCCCCACTTGCGCCATGGCCTCAATCGCGGCCTTGCGCAGTTGCTTGCGGCTGATCCAGCCACCACGACTGGGCAGGTTATCGAGGAACAGGTTTTCGGCTACGGTCAGGGTCGGCAGCAGATTGAGCTCCTGCATCACCATGCGGATCCCCTGCTTTTCCGCCTGGGTGCGGCTGGCCGGGGCATAGTCCTGGCCGTTGAACTGCATCTGCCCGGTGGTGGGTGTAACCAGCCCACCGATGATCTTCGACAGGGTGCTTTTGCCCGCGCCATTCTCACCGGTCAGGGCCAACACCTCGCCGCGATTGAGCGTCAGGGTGATGTCAGACAAGACGGGCTGGGCATAGGTCTTACCGATACCGCTGACCGAGAGGACAGTGGTCGGTGCGGAAGATGACATAGGAAAATCTCCAGGCGCCCGCTCGACGTGAACGGGCGCTGTAGTGCGCAGCCAGGGATTATTTCTTGAGGACGAGCTCTACGGGCGTTTCGATCACGCCATCCACGGACTCGACTTTTTCACCCTTGACCAGCTTCAGCGCGTTCTGGATACCAAACACCGCCTGCTGCGCAGCCGCCTGGTCGGCGGTGGCCAAGACGCGACCGTCTTCGAGCATCGGCTTGATCGCGGCGATGTTGTCGTAGCCAATCACCTGGACCTTGCCGGCCTTGCCCGCTGCACGCACCGCAGAAACGGCACCCAGGGCCATATTGTCATTACCGGCCAGCAGCGCCTTGAGGTCTGGGTATTCGCTCAGCATGGCGGCTGCGACCTTGTTGCCCTGGTCGATTTCCCAGTTACCGGACTGCACGGAGACAATCTTCATGCCCGCCCCCTCCATCGCATCCTTGAACCCGGCGGTGCGTTGCTGGGCGTTGGTGGTGGTCGGCACACCTTCGATAATCCCGACCTTGTCACCGCTCGCCAGTTGCTTGGCCAGGTGCTCGCCGACCAGACGCGAACCCTTGCGGTTATCCGGGCCTACAAAGGGAACCTCGAAGTTTTTGCTTTTCAGCACTTCGGGGTCGAGGCGGTTATCAATGTTGACCACCTTGATCCCGGCATCGGCGGCTTTCTTCAGTACGCTGACCAGGGCCTTGGAGTCGGCGGGCGCGATGACGATTGCGTTGACTTTGGCGAGGATCATCTGGTTGACGATATCAATCTGGGCCGAAGTGTCGGTTTCGTTCTTGATCCCGTTGGTGATCATGTCGAAATCGGCGGCATGGGCTTTCTGATAGTCCTTGGCACCGTCTTGCATGGTGACAAAAAACTCATTGGCCAGGGATTTCATCACCAGGCCGACCTTGGGTTTGGCGGCGGTGTCATCAGCGAATGCAGAGGAAAGAGGCAGGGCAGCGGATGCGGCAGCTAGGACGGCGGCAGCCAGCAAACGTCCAGCGAATGGCAGCTTCATGGGTTCACTCCGATCTTATGATTATTTTGAGCAACGCTTGCACCTTCACCTCACTCATGGAGTGCCCGTGAAACATCTCGCAAACGTTTGCGCTAAACAAACTATGAGAAGCCAGCTGAATTTTGTCAACGAAAGAAACGAGCTTTTTCCTCGCAAGCTCTACTTCCTGCCCTACAGCTCGACCACCTCATGGCTAAACATTCGGGCCGGGCGACCGTTCTCTAAAACGACAGATCTGCAGCAGCATTTCGGAAGCGTCCTGCTGATTTTTCCAGAGTGATTTTCGGACAACCGAACGCCGAAGCCGCCAGCGTTCGGAAATTCGGACGCGAGTTGAAAAAGAGAAATTTAAAAAACACAAAATAATGTTTTAAATCAATAAGTTAAAATCAAACCCCAAACAAAATCCGGCTGGTACAAATCCTGCTCTTAATCAGCACCTTGTGGCGCTCAGCGCAGCCCGGGGTGTTCTGGATGAACCTGCACACGCACTCATCAAAACTAGAGAGAAAAATAATGAAATCTGCACTCAAGAACTTTGTTCCGGGCGCCTTAGCCCTGCTGCTGCTCTTCCCGGTTGCCGCCCAGGCCAAGGAAGTTGAATCCAAGACCAAGCTGTCCAACGTGGTCGTGCTGGCCACTGGCGGCACCATTGCCGGCGCTGGCGCCAGCGCGGCCAACAGCGCTACCTACCAGGCGGCCAAGGTCGGTATCGAACAATTGATCGCCGGCATTCCGGAGCTCAGCCAGATTGCCAACGTGCGTGGCGAGCAAGTGATGCAGATCGCTTCCGAGAGCATCACCAACGAAAACCTGCTGCAACTGGGTCGTCGTGTCGCCGAACTTGCCGACAGCAAGGACGTGGACGGCATCGTAATCACCCACGGCACCGACACCCTCGAAGAAACCGCCTACTTCCTGAACCTGGTGGAAAAAACCGACAAGCCAATCGTCGTCGTGGGTTCCATGCGCCCAGGCACTGCCATGTCCGCCGACGGCATGCTGAACCTGTACAACGCCGTGGCCGTAGCCGGTAGCAAGGACGCACGCGGCAAAGGCGTGCTCGTGACCATGAACGACGAGATCCAGTCGGGTCGCGACGTGAGCAAGATGATCAACATCAAGACCGAAGCCTTCAAAAGCGCTTGGGGCCCCCTGGGCATGGTTGTAGAAGGCAAGTCCTACTGGTTCCGCCAGCCGGCCAAGCGTCACACCATGAACTCGGAGTTCGATATCAAGAACATCAAGAGCCTGCCGGATGTTGAAATTGCCTACGGTTATGGCAACGTCAGCGACACCGCCTACAAAGCCCTGGCCCAAGCTGGCGCCAAAGCCATCATCCATGCCGGCACCGGCAATGGCTCCGTACCGTCCAAGGTAGTGCCTGCCCTGCAGGAACTGCGCAAGGAAGGCGTACAGATCATTCGTTCTTCCCACGTCAATGCCGGTGGTTTCGTTCTGCGCAACGCTGAACAGCCTGACGACAAATACGACTGGGTCGTAGCCCATGACCTGAATCCGCAGAAAGCCCGCATCCTGGCCATGGTCGCCTTGACCAAGACCCAAGACAGCAAGGAACTGCAACGGATGTTCTGGGAATACTGAGTCACTGATACAACCCTTGTAGGAGCCGGCTTGCCGACGGTGGCGTCCCTGAGACCGCCATCGCTGGCAAACCGGCTCGCACAAAATCCTCGCTGCACACCAATCCGCGTAAACCGTTGTCACACGGACTTCTTGAATTTTAAGCAGTTGCGAATTTTCTCACAGTTAAATACTGTATGTTCGTACAGCTAATTAAGGACTCCTCCGTGGCCAAGCCCTCCTCCGCAGCACCGACACCTCCCGACGCCTACCAACGCCTGGCGATCCGCGTGCAAAAAGTCATCAATTCCACCAACGCCCAAAAAAACAAAGCCGCGTTGATTTTTCGCCTGCCCGAGGAACCAGAGGACGAGTGGGCACGACTACTGGAGGAAATCGCAGAAAACGACAACGTCACCCTCGCCTATCGCGATGATGGTGGCGTGCAGATTTTCTGGGTCGTACCGAAGGAAGATTGAGTCAATGAGTGTCCGTTTTATCGCCCTGTTCTGTGTATTTTTTGCCAGCGTCGCCCACGCCCAAGCCCCACGCACCTTCAGTGAAGCCAAGAAAATCGCCTGGAAACTCTACGCGCCCCAATCCACGGAGTTTTATTGCGGCTGCAAATACACGGGTAACCGGGTAGACCTGAAAGCTTGTGGCTACATCCCACGTAAAAACGCGAACCGGGCGGCGCGCATCGAGTGGGAGCATATTGTCCCCGCCTGGCAGATCGGCCATCAACGCCAGTGCTGGCAAGACGGCGGACGCAAAAACTGCACGCGTACCGATACTGTCTTCAAGCGCGCGGAGGCTGACCTGCACAACCTGGTCCCGAGCATCGGCGAGGTCAACGGCGATCGCAACAACTTCAGCTTTGGCTGGTTGCCAGTGCAGAGCGGGCAATACGGTTCATGCCTGACTCAAGTGGACTTCAAGGCCAAGAAGGTCATGCCCAGGCCATCCATCCGCGGCATGATTGCCCGGACTTACTTTTACATGAGTAAACAATACGGTCTGCGCCTGTCGAAACAGGACCGCCAGTTGTATGAAGCCTGGAACCGAACCTATCCCGTGCAGCCCTGGGAGCGCCAGCGCAATCAAACGGTGGCGTGCGTGATGGGGCGCGGCAATGAATTCGTCGGCCCGGTTAACCTGAAAGCCTGCGGCTAAACCCGAGCGGGATCGTGGATCCCGCTAAACCCTCATATTACTGGCGGGCCTTGTGCTCGATCACCAGTGACTCGGCGTCGGTCTTCTTCTTTTTCACCAGCCTTTCCTGCAACTGGACCTGGCGAGCCTCGGCCTCAGCCTTGCTGGCGAATGGCCCCAACAGCACCAGATCCTTGCCGTCTTCCTTGGCCAGATAGAACGTGAAGCCGTTTTCCAACAACCAGGCGGTCAGGTCAGTCAGCGCCTGCAATTTGTTGTCGGGCGAGCGCACCAGGATGTCCCACTGCACAGCGGCAACCGCAGGCGCCTGGGCCTTGGCGGCTTCAGCTTTGTCTCGGGGGGTGTCGAGATTGGGCCCGTCACCGCATCCTGCCAACGCCAATACCACGATTGCCATCGCTACTTTACGCACCGCCTTGCCCCTTTAATGATCAAAGAGGCAACTTTATCATTCGCCGCCTATTCTGGCCGTCATAAACGTTGGCTTAAACATTGCGAAGGATGTTTCCCAGACCTGTATGATGGCGCCATGGGAATTAATGCCGCCTCTATGCGTCCTAAAAGAGGCAGCCACAGGGAAGCGCTTCACAGTAAGCTATACATAACCGACATCCGCCCTGTTAGAACATGCGTCCTTCAAAGCAATCAAGGAGAAGTCCATGCTGATACTCACCCGCAAAGTCGGTGAAAGCATAAATATCGGTGATGACATTACGATCACCATTCTGGGCGTTAGCGGCCAGCAAGTAAGAATCGGCATCAATGCTCCCAAAGATGTTGCCGTGCATCGCGAAGAGATTTACCAGCGCATCCAGGCAGGCCTGACTGCACCGGACAAACGCGAAACACCTTGAAGCCCCCCCAGTAGCCAGCCCGCTCGTCCCCTGTAACGGCTGGCGAAAGCCCCTTGGCCTGTCTACGGTATTCCGTGATCAGCGCAGCATTCGCGCCAGGCCCAGCCACTTGCCATCCCCCCCAGCTCATCCACGGAACTTGCTGGCCGTTTAACAGACAAATCCCTCCAGGAACGTTACAAAACCTTACAGTGCCCTCGGAGCGCGTTAATGAGGCGATCCCGCAAAGAGCCCTATACCCGTAAATCCTGGATGATCGCCCTAGTGATTGCCCTGGCCTTCGTGACGATCGGGTATGGCCTCAGGGTTTACATGGAAGGCACTACCACCGCCCAGGATGCCAATTCGTGGCCAGACCTGGCGCTGTTTCTCGGTGGTTATCTGTTCTGCTTCTGCCTCAAGCCCCTCCAGGCGGCGATCCAGCGAAAACTCAGTCGTCGAGCGTTTCGCCAGGCCCGCCAGAAAAACCCCTCTTAAAGCAGCGATTGGATCCTATAGGTAAATCAGGAGGAACTATCCGCGTCGGTAGTACCCATACCCATATCCTCCATAAAAAACGTTATCGATATGGACATAGAACATAACGCCAAGAACCTACTGTCCCTGATCGCACAACTCTCAGCCGACCATCCAAAGTCTTCCACTCAATTGCACGGCAAGCACGAGGAAGTCCTCGCGGGTCTGCGCCAACTTTATCTGCTGCGACTGATCACGGGCACCATCACCCACGGACGCATCAGCGATCCATTGGGCTACCAGTGGGCGGCCGCCGAAAACATTCTGCTGACCAAGCGTGGCAAGGCATTCAAGTCGGTGTAGAGGGCTGCAAGCGCAGTAAGCCGTCGGCGTCGCACTGGACATGTACACGGTCATAACTGGCAATCGTCGGATGATCCGTCACCATCGGCACGCCATGCGTCGAGGCCACCACTATGACGTCTGCACCCGCCGCCTCACCGGCGCGGATCCCCACCGGCGCATCCTCGAACACCAGGCACTCACCTATCGGCACCCCCAGACGCTGGGCGCCCAGAAGGTAGCAAGCCGGATCCGGCTTGCCGCTGACCACATCCTCAGCCGTAATCATGACGGCCGGCGGCACCAGGCCTGCCGCGTGCATACGGCGCAGGGCCAGGGCCTTGGGCGCAGACGTGACCACGGCCCAGCGGTGCGCAGGCAAGCTCTGCACAAATGCCACGGCGCCAGGGATTGCCACCACACCCTCCACGTCCTCGATCTCGGCCTCGGTAATCCTCCGCGCCTCAGCCTGTGCGTCGACCCCTGGCAAGGCTTGGCGGCTGATCGTATCGATAGCCCGGACGCCATGGATGGTGCCCAAAAATGCCTCGACATCCAGCCCGTGGCGCCGCGCCCAGGCAGCCCAAACCCGCTCTGCGGCAGCAATAGAGTTGAGTAGGGTGCCGTCCATATCAAACAGAAATGCACGGTACTGACGATCAAATACGGCCGGTTCTTTGACGGACACTGCTGGGTTTCCTCTTGTGCTCGTTGCCCGCTGTCGGGCCCTGATGCAATCTACGGATCGGCCCAGGCCTTGTAAACGAAGGATGACGCGTCAGGCCTTCAGCAAACCTGGCCGCCGCTCTCGGGGATATCACGCGGCGTATTCCAAGCGGCCAGCAGCGCAACCCTCAGCCCTTCAACCGTAGCCTCCAACGCCATCGAGAGCTGAGACCCAGCCCCCTGCCCTGGCAGAAAAGGAACATGGATAAACCCACTGCGCACGCCAGACCCTGCCAAGGCATGCTGCAAGCTGTAGAACACCTGATTACACACAAAGGTGCCCGCCGTGTGTGAGACCGAAGCCGCGAATCCGGCCTCACGCACCGCCTTGACCATAGCCTTGACCGGCAGGGTGCTGAAATAGGCCGCCGGCCCGTCAGGGATCACCGCCGTATCGATAGGCTGGGCTCCCAGGTTGTCCGGGATTCGCGCATCGTTGAGGTTGATCGCCACTCGCTCAATGGAAATATCACTGCGTCCAGGTCCCAGGCCGGTGGCAATTACCAGTTGCGGCTGATGCTCGGCCAACAACTGATTCAAACAGACGCTGGCAGTAGCAAAGGCACAGGGCAATTGTCGGGCGATGATTGTCACGCCTTCTTGCAATTGCACCCCGTCCAACAGACGCACAGCCTCCCAGGACGGGTTGATCAGGTCTTGATCGAAGGGCTCGAATCCCGTCAGCAGCACCGTAACCATCACCACCTCACATCAGCACATAAAGAAGGACGATATTGACCAGCAACATCATCAACGCCGTGGGCATCTGTGCCTTGATCACTGCGTTTTTGTCCGGTAACTCCAGCAGCGCTGCCGGCACAATATTGAAGTTCGCCGCCATCGGCGTCATCAGCGTGCCGCAGTAGCCGGAAAACATGCCGATGGCCGCCATCACCGCTGGATTGCCGCCATAAATCCCCACCAGCACCGGTACACCCACTCCGCCGGTCATCACCGGGAACGCGGCAAAACCGTTGCCCATGATCACCGTAAACAGGGCCATGCCCAACACATAGACCATCACCGCCACCAGCTTGTAATCCAGGTTGATGTAGGTGGTGGTGACATGAGCCACGGCCGTACCAACGCCGGCCTCGTTAAACAGCAGGCCGAGCATCGCCAGCATCTGCGGCAAGACCATGGCCCAGCCCAAGGCTTCGGTCAGGCGTCGCGATTCACGCAAGGCCTGCACCGGCGTGTCGCGGGTCAGCCAGCAGGCCAGGCCCAGGGCGATCAGGCAGCCGAGGCCGAGGGACACGAACGTGGTGTTTTTCGGGTCCAGCAGCGGTACGCCGCCAATCTCGACGTTCTTGAGCAGCACAGAGCCGATCACGGTGGTCAACGGAATGGCCAGGGCCGGAATAAACAGTTTATGACCCAGCCGGCCGGCGCTGGCACGGGAGGCTTTGTCATGCAGTTCGACATGAGCGCCACGCCCCACCCCGCCGAGCCCGGCGATCAACGCCATCAGCACCACGCCGACGCCCACCACCACCGACGGCAGGTGCTCGCCCACTAGGAACGGGATGGCAAACAGCAGCCAGAACAATGCACTTGACCAGCGCTTGGGGTGCGTGCGGTCAGCCAGGATCATGCCCGCGGTAATCAGCAACAAAACCCCGGCGAGCCAATACAGATATTGGATAGAAATGATCATTGCGCGGCCTCCGGCTGAACGCTGGCGGGCGCAGAGGCTGTCAGTTCGCGGGTCAATCTTCGGTCAAAGCGGTGCAAACGTATCGCGTGCACAATGAACGCACAAATCGCCGTGGGGATGCCCCAGACCGCAATATGCAGCGGTTCGACATCGATGCCTGAGCCCAGCAGGAAGGTATGCATCAAGGCAATCGCACCAAAGGCCACGAAGATATCTTCACCAAAAAACAGCCCGACGTTGTCCGTGGCGGCACACATCGCCAGGACCTTGTGCCGCACCTTGTCCGGCAGCTTGCCGAAACGTTTCTCGGCAGCGCCTTCCGCCATGGGCGCCAGCAACGGACGCACCATTTGCGGGTGCCCGCCAAGACTGGTCAGGCCCATGGCCGCTGTGGACTCGCGAACAAACAGATAGATGATCAACAGACGCCCGACGGTGGCGCGCTCGAAGCGCGCAATCCAGTTCTGCGCGTGCAGGCGCAGGCCATGGCGCTCCAGCAGGCCGATGACGGCCAGGGGCAGCAGCAGGATAAGTTGCAAGGCGCGGGTCTGCAGGAAGCCATCGCCCATGGTGGCGAGGATTTTTTCCAAGGGGAATTGCGCGGCAAATCCGGTGGCAATCGCCGCCGCCGTCACCACCAGCAACGGATTGAAGCGCAACACGAAGCCGACCACGATGACGAGCACGCCAATCAGCGGCCAAAGGTTCACAACAGTTTGCATGGCGTTGAGTCCTTGATTGCGTGCTGCGACGCCTGCATCGCTGATAAGCAATGGCGGGGAGCCCGACGCGGATTTTTATTATTGACCGGGTAGGTCGAGGGTCATTGGCGGGCATCTTTGCTGCTTGGAGCGGAGGGTGTCCAACAAGAAAAATTGTTGCTGCAAATCAATAAAGTTTGTGAGGGGATGGCAGGCAATTACAGGCATGCCACGATTTGCTTGGTTCAAATCGTGGCATGCCCTGCCGGGTAAACCTGGTTGATCAGGGCTGCCAAGCTCTGGACGCAGCTGCGGCCTTGAATTTGGCGCTGTTTTGCGGTGTGGCTGGTGGCTCGGAATCACCAAAAATAGCTTTAAGCCAGTGCCCATCGGCAGGGTTGGCGTTTTGAGGTAGGAGCTTTGCAAATCGCACGCAACAAAAAAGGGCCCACCTTTCGGTGAGCCCTTCTAGACCGCCCAGCAGAGCGGATTTTGTTTGGTAGGCGCGATTGGACTCGAACCAACGACCCCCACCATGTCAAGGTGGTGCTCTAACCAACTGAGCTACGTGCCTGCTGTGAGGCGGCATTCTACGGAATTCCCGAGGGGTGTCAACACCTTTTTTGCAGCTAAGCCTATGAATATGCGAATTTTTTATTTTTTCCCGGCGATGCTGCTTTTTCCGGGTGGCTGGCAGGGCATTTTCAACTGAGGTAGGATCGGCGCACTCGTAAAAAATATAAAACAGAGGTTCCAGTATGGCGAACACCCCCTACCCCCAGTCGTATTACGCCGCGTCCGCCAATGCGGTTCCTCCCCGGCCAGCGCTGCAAGGTGAAGTCGAAACCGATGTGTGCGTGATCGGCGCCGGCTATACCGGGTTGTCGAGCGCGCTGTTCCTGCTGGAGAACGGCTTTCGCGTGACGGTACTGGAAGCCGCCAAGGTAGGTTTCGGTGCATCGGGGCGCAACGGCGGCCAGATCGTCAACAGCTACAGCCGTGATATCGATGTGATCGAACGCAGCGTCGGCCCTCAGCAGGCGCAGCTATTGGGACAAATGGCCTTTGAGGGCGGCAGGATCATTCGTGAGCGGGTAGCCAAATACCAGATTCAGTGCGACTTGAAGGACGGTGGTGTATTCGCTGCGCTCAATAGCAAGCACATGGGCCATCTGGAGTCACAGAAGCGTTTGTGGGAGCGCTACGGCCATACACAGCTGGAGCTGCTCGACGAGCGACGCATCCGCGAGGTGGTGGCCTGTGAGAACTACGTGGGCGGCCTGCTGGACATGAGTGGCGGGCATATCCATCCGCTCAACCTGGCATTGGGTGAAGCGGCGGCCGTGGAGTCCCTGGGCGGCACCATCTATGAACAGTCCGCCGCCGTGCGCATCGAGCGTGGCGCCAACCCTGTCGTCCATACAGCCCAAGGCAAGGTGAAGGCTAAATTCATCATCGTCGCCGGCAACGCCTACCTGGGCAACCTGGTACCCGAGCTGGCGGCCAAGTCGATGCCATGCGGTACACAAGTGATTACCACGGCACCTCTGGGGGATGAGCTGGCTAAAAACCTGCTGCCACAGGACTTCTGCGTCGAAGATTGCAACTACTTGCTCGACTACTACCGACTGACCAGCGACAAGCGCCTGATCTTCGGCGGTGGCGTGGTGTATGGCGCGCGGGATCCGGCGAATATCGAAGCAATCATCCGACCGAAGATGCTCAAGGCCTTCCCGCAGTTGAAGGATGTAAAAATCGACTACGCCTGGACCGGCAACTTCCTGCTGACCTTGTCACGCCTACCCCAGGTTGGGCGCATCGGCGATAACATCTACTACTCCCAGGGCTGTAGCGGCCATGGCGTGACGTATACGCACCTGGCCGGCAAGGTACTGGCCGAAGCCCTCAGAGGCCAGGCGGAGCGTTTTGACGCGTTTGCCGACCTGCCGCACTACCCGTTCCCAGGCGGGCAACTGCTGCGCACACCATTCGCGGCAATGGGCGCGTGGTACTACGGGCTGCGGGACAAGCTGGGCTTCTGATCGACACCCCTGTAGGAGCTGGCTCGCCGGCTCCTACAGGCCTGATGATCAAATCACAGACACAAAAAACCCCGGTCTTTCGACCAGGGTCTTTGCTATCGATCCAATCAAGCATGAAGCTTGCCTTGGCGCTCTCGGGGTGTTCAGTGGACCCCGGAACAGATATGGCGCAGCGGACGGGACTCGAACCCGCGACCCCCGGCGTGACAGGCCGGTATTCTAACCGACTGAACTACCGCTGCGTATCGCTCAGACTGCTGAAGTGTCACCTTCAACCGCCTTCAAACATCTGACTGAGTAGCCTTGGCTGTTCAATCTCAAATCCGAAACATCGGACCTGGAAAATATGGCGCAGCGGACGGGACTCGAACCCGCGACCCCCGGCGTGACAGGCCGGTATTCTAACCGACTGAACTACCGCTGCGCGTCGGTGCAACCTTTAACGTTGCGTCTTGCCCGAAGGCAAAACTCTCAAGAAGTGGTGGGTGATGACGGGATCGAACCGCCGACCCTCTGCTTGTAAGGCAGATGCTCTCCCAGCTGAGCTAATCACCCTTTGCTTCGTTGAGGCCGCGAAATTTACGCAGATAGCGGACCTAAGTCAATAGCCTGCTTGAAGTTTTTCTGAAAAAGACAAAATCAAGTCAAGACAGCTCCCCACCCTACTCGCTGTAAATCATCTTCTTGCTCATGCCGCCATCCACCACGAACTCTTGCCCCGTCACAAACCCAGCGCTGCGCGACAGCAGCCACGCCACCATGGCCGCCACATCCTCAACCGTCCCCACCCGGCCCGCAGGATGCTGCGCATGATCGACATCACTCAACGGCTCTGCGCGGCGCGCTGCAGGATCACGGGCATCGATCCAACCAGGACTGACAGCGTTGACCCGCACCTCCGGCCCCAGACTGATGGCCAGCGCATGGGTCAGGGCCAGCAGGCCACCCTTGCTCGCCGCATAGGCCTCGGTGTCCGGCTCCGACTGCCGAGCCCGCGTAGAGGCCAGGTTGACGATAGAACCACCATGGGCACGCAGATACGGTGCACAGTGCTTGGCCAGTAACATCGGCCCACTGAGATTCACCGCCAACACCCGATTCCAATAAGCCAGGTCCAGGCTATCCAAAGTGATATTGCGCGGATCAGCCACCGCGGCATTGCACACCAAGGCATCCAGGCGCCCGAACTGACCGAGCACTTCAGCGACCCCACGGGCCACCTGCTGCTCATCGGCCACGTCCATGGTGATAAACCAGGCATTATCGCCCAACACCTTGGACACTTTGGCGCCCCGCTCGCGATCCAGATCGGCCAGCACCACCTGCCAGCCTTCGCTGACCAACCAGGCAGCGATTCCCAGGCCGATACCCCGTGCCGCGCCCGTTACCAGCGCGACTCGGCCATTACTGGCGCCAGCCGCCTCCAGGGACCACTCGATCACAAGGCAGCCAGCCCGCGAGCCAGGTCAGCCTGCAAGTCAGTCACGTCTTCCAGGCCCACTGCAACGCGGATCAGGCTGTCGCGTATACCGGCCGCTTCACGCTCATGCGGCGCCAGGCGCCCATGGGAGGTGGTGCCTGGATGGGTAATGGTGGTTTTGCTGTCACCCAGGTTGGCGGTGATGGAAATCAGACGCGTAGCGTCGATAAAGCGCCATGCACCCTCTTTGCCGCCCTTGACCTCAAAACTGACCACCGCACCGAACCCGCGCTGCTGACGCTGGGCCAGTTCGTGTTGCGGGTGACTCTTCAAGCCGGCGTAGTGGACTTTCTCGATGCCGTCCTGCTGCTCCAGCCACTCGGCCAGGGCCTGGGCGTTGGCGCAATGAGCCTTCATCCGCAGGCTGAGGGTTTCCAGGCCCTTGAGGAAAATCCAGGCATTGAACGGGCTCAGCGTCGGGCCTGCAGTGCGCAAGAAGCCCACCACTTCCTTCATCTGTTCGCCACGGCCGGCCACTACGCCGCCCATGCAACGGCCCTGGCCGTCGATGAACTTGGTGGCCGAATGCACCACGATATCTGCACCCAGCTTCAGCGGCTGCTGCAGGGCGGGCGTGCAGAAGCAGTTGTCCACCACCAGCATCGCCCCCTTGGCGTGCGCGACTTCGGCGAGGGCCGCGATATCTACAAGCTCTGCCAACGGATTGGACGGCGACTCGACGAACAGCAATTTGGTATTGGCCTTGATGGCCGCCTCCCAACCAGAAAGGTCCGCCAGCGGTACGTAGTCGACTTCAATGCCGAAACGCTTGAAGTACTTCTCGAACAGGCTGATGGTCGAACCAAACACGCTACGCGATACCAGCACATGGTCACCAGCACTGCACAGACTCATGACCACCGCAAGGATGGCCGCCATGCCCGTTGCTGTGGCGACGGCCTGCTCTGCCCCTTCCAGCGCCGCGATGCGCTCTTCAAAGGCGCGTACCGTCGGGTTGGTATAACGGGAGTAGACGTTACCCGGCACTTCGCCAGCAAAGCGCGCCGCCGCGTCTGCCGCAGTGCGGAACACGTAGCTGGAAGTGAAGAACATCGGGTCACCGTGCTCGCCTTCCGGCGTGCGGTGCTGGCCGGCGCGCACAGCCAGGGTATCGAAAGCCACGCCATCGAGGTCGCTGTCCAACCGACCGGCATCCCATTCCTGACTCATGCTGCCACTCCTTCACTCAATTCTTTATTTAAGATACAAAACCGGCCCCTCAGGGCCGGTAGTCAATCAGTTGTTGTACAAATCGATGATCGCACTGACCGCCTGGGTCTTGATCTTCGAGGAGTCGTTACGCGCCTGCTCGATCTTGTTCAGGTAAGCCTCATCGACGTCACCGGTCACGTACTGGCCATCGAAGACCGCGCAATCAAAATGCTCGATCTTGATCTTGCCGCCGCCAACCGCCTCGATCAAGTCAGGAAGATCCTGATAGATCAGCCAATCAGCGCCAATCAGGTCAGCCACATCCTGGGTCGAACGATTGTGCGCAATCAGTTCGTGGGCGCTCGGCATGTCGATACCGTACACGTTCGGGTAACGCACGGCAGGCGCAGCGGAACAGAAGTACACGTTCTTCGCCCCGGCTTCACGGGCCATCTGGATGATCTGCTTGCAGGTGGTGCCGCGCACGATGGAGTCATCCACCAACATCACGTTCTTGCCGCGGAACTCCAGCTCGATGGCATTGAGCTTCTGGCGTACCGACTTCTTGCGAGCCGCCTGGCCCGGCATGATGAAGGTGCGGCCGATGTAGCGGTTTTTGACGAAGCCTTCGCGGAACTTGACGCCCAGGCGGGTGGCCAGTTCCAGCGCGGCGGTGCGGCTGGTGTCCGGGATCGGGATCACCACGTCGATGTCGTGCTCTGGACGCTCGCGCAGGATCTTCTCGGCAAGCTTCTCGCCCATGCGCAGGCGCGCCTTGTACACCGAGACACCGTCAATGATCGAATCCGGACGCGCCAGGTACACGTGCTCGAAGATACACGGGGTGAGCGTCGGATTGATCGCGCACTGGCGAGTGTGCAGCTTGCCATCTTCGGTGATGTACACCGCTTCGCCCGGGGCCAGGTCGCGCACCAGGGTGAAGCCCAGTACATCCAGGGATACGCTCTCGGAGGCGATCATGTACTCGACGCCTTCGTCGGTATGACGCTGGCCGAACACGATAGGACGGATGCCATGCGGGTCACGGAAACCGACGATACCGTAGCCGGTGATCATTGCCACGACCGCGTAGCCACCCACGCAGCGGTTGTGCACGTCAGTCACTGCGGCGAACACGTCTTCTTCGGTTGGCTGCAACTTGCCGCGCTGGGCCAGCTCGTGGGCAAACACGTTGAGCAGCACTTCCGAATCGGAACTGGTGTTGACGTGGCGCAGGTCGGATTCGTAAATCTCCTTGGCCAACTGTTCAACGTTGGTCAGGTTACCGTTGTGCGCCAAGGTAATGCCGTAGGGCGAGTTGACGTAAAACGGTTGAGCTTCGGCCGAAGTCGAGCTACCGGCAGTCGGATAACGCACATGGCCAATACCCATGTGCCCGACCAGGCGCTGCATGTGACGCTGATGGAACACGTCACGTACCAGGCCATTGTCCTTGCGCAGGAATAACCGGCCGTCGTGGCTGGTCACAATACCGGCAGCGTCCTGGCCGCGGTGCTGGAGGACGGTTAGCGCGTCATACAGCGCCTGATTGACGTTCGACTTACCGACGATACCGACGATGCCACACATGCGACGCAACCCCTACTTAATGAATCTTGACTGAACACTACTTACTGCGGCGCGTTGCCCGGCAAGAGGTGTTCCTTGAACGGAATATCAGCGGGTACGCTGATACCGCTGGCCAGCCACTGACTACTCCACCCCAATATGAGGTTCTTGGACCAGTCTGCAACCAATAGAAATTTTGGCACGAGACTCGACTCCTGCCACCAAGCATCCTGCTGTACCGGGCCCAGGCTCAACAGCCCGACCGCAACGACCACCAGCAACGCGCCACGCGCGGCACCGAAGGCCATGCCAAGAAATCGATCGGTCCCGGAGAGGCCGGTGACACGTATCAATTCGCCGATAAGATAATTGACCATTGCCCCCACCAGCAGCGTGGCGATGAACATGATGGCGCAGCCCGCGATGACGCGAGCCGAAGGTGTTTCGATATAGCCGGCCAGGTAAACGGCCAGGGATCCGCCGAACATCCAGGCGACGACTCCTGCAACGATCCAGGTCAGCAGCGACAATGCTTCTTTGACGAAGCCGCGGCTTAGACTGATCAATGCGGAGATGGCGATGATGGCTACGATCGCCCAATCAACCCAGGTAAATGGCACAGTGCAGCCTACAGACGGATAAGGCGGCGCATTTTAGCAGAGCGCTGGGCTATCGGTAAGCGGTGTTTGGCAGTCCATTGCAAATCAATGAGTTGTGGCATGCCAACCCAATCTCAAGACAGTCAGAAACCAATGTGGGAGATTCTATGTTGCAGGTAAACCCTGCAACCTTAAGTTCGGTTGGTATTCGCTCTGGTTTTTCATCAGCGCGAATGCCACCCGGCAGAGCTTGCGGGCGAGGATTACCAGGGCTTGGGTCA
>NZ_JAAQWU010000025.1:0-95126 GCF_012985695.1 Pseudomonas sp. WS 5027
GTAGTGAAACGATGCATCGCCGATGGTAGTGTGGGGTTTCCCCATGTGAGAGTAGGTCATCGTCAAGATTAAATTCCGAAACCCCAATTGCGAAAGCAGTTGGGGTTTTGTTTTGGGCGGTCGAAAAAAGAGTGCTCTTAACTCGGTTGATAGCCACTTGACCCCCGTTCGGGCAATTCAATACAAAGTGTTTCTGCATTTTTGGTATGGTGCAGCACCTGTTCCAAGGACTGATCTTTGCACCGCAGGATGCGGCATTGTCCCTGCTTAACGAGATGCTGTAGAAATGCCCGAAGCCATACCGATCAAAGACCACGAAAAAGAGCATCGCTTGGTCAACAAACGCCTGCTGGCCTGCGCAATACTGGTGCTTGGCATCACCTGCGCCCTAGTCGCCCGCATGTACTTCCTGCAAGTGGTTGAGTTCGACTATCACTCCACCATCTCCGAAAACAATCGTGTCCACGTCCTACCCATCACCCCGACTCGCGGCCTGATCTATGACCGGAACGGCGTGGTCCTGGCCGATAACCGCCCCAGTTATAACCTGACGATCACCCGCGAACGGGCGACCGACCTCAAAGGCGAGCTGGATTCGATCATCACTCTCCTGCACCTGCCAGCCGAAGACCGCGCAGTCTTTGACAAGGCCTTGAAGCAGGCGCGTCACCCATTTGTGCCCGTGACGCTGTTCTATGAATTGACTGAAGAACAGATCGCCATATTGGCCGTCAACGAATTCCGCCTGCCCGGCGTGGATGTGGAACCACAGTTCGTGCGTCACTACCCGTTGGGTGCACACTTCGCGCACTCCATTGGCTACGTGGGCCGTATCAACGAAAAAGAGTCAAAAGAGCTGGATTCGGTCGAGTATCGTGGCACGCAATCTATCGGCAAAACCGGTATCGAGCGTTTCTACGAGCCACAGTTGCACGGCCATGTGGGTTATGAAGAGGTCGAGACCAACGCCCAGGGCCGAGTCCTGCGAGTGCTCAAGCATACCGACCCGATCCCTGGTAAAAACATTGTCCTGAGCCTGGATATCAAGCTCCAGGAAGCCGCCGAAGAAGCCCTGGGCGATCGTCGTGGTTCAGTGGTTGCCCTTGATCCGCAAACCGGCGAAGTCCTGGCAATGGTCAGCAAGCCCAGCTTTGACCCCAACGCGTTTGTCACCGGCATCAGCTTCAAGGAATATGCCGCTCTGCATGATTCCATCGACCGCCCCTTGTTCAACCGGGTCCTGCGCGGGCTGTATGCGCCAGGCTCGACGATCAAGCCGGAAGTGGCCATCGCCGGTCTCGACAGTGGTGTCGTCACCGCACAGACACGGGTCTTTGACCCCGGTTACTACCAACTGCCCGACTTTGATCACAAATACCGCAACTGGAACCACAGCGGCGATGGCTGGGTAGATATGGACGCTGCCATCATGCGTTCCAACGACACCTACTTCTACGACCTGGCCCACAAACTGGGGATCGATCGCCTACACGACTATATGGCCGAATTCGGCCTGGGCCAGAAAGTCTCCCTGGATATGTTCGAAGAGTCGGCTGGCTTGATGCCGTCCCAGGCCTGGAAACGTGCGACGCGCCGCCAGCCGTGGTTCCCGGGCGAAACCGTGATCCTTGGCATCGGCCAGGGCTATATGCAGGTCACGCCATTGCAACTGGCCCAGGCCACCGCGCTGATCGCCAACAAGGGCGTGTGGAATCGCCCGCATCTGGCCAAGACCATCGACGGTGTACCGCCCGTGGATGAACATCCCATGCCCAATGTCGTCCTTAAGAACCCCCGCGACTGGGACCAGGTCAACCACGGCATGCAAATGGTGATGCACGATCCGCGCGGGATCGCCCGCGCATCGGCCGCCGGCGCGCAGTACCGGATCGCCGGCAAGAGCGGGACCGCACAGGTGGTGGCGATCAAGCAGGGGGAGCGCTACAACCGGCTCAAGACCCGCGAGCGCAATCGCGATAACGCATTGTTCGTCGGCTTCGCCCCGGCTGAGCACCCGAGGATCGTGATTTCAGTGATGATCGAAAACGGCGAGGCGGGCGGCCGCGTAGCAGGCCCGGTGGTACGCCAGATCATGGATGCCTGGCTGCTTGACCAACAGGGCCACCTCAAACCGCAGTACGCTACCCCGGCCAAGGCACCGGGTGACCCTCACGTATAGGACACCTGCCACCGCGGACTCGGCCAACACCTTCAAGGCCCAGTCGTTCGGCCACTGTCAGCGACGAGGCCCTGCATTCAAGGGCGCCGAAGCCATCCTCGCTACTACGGCCAGGAACGCACTGCGTCCCTGGCCGTGCCCTACGATTGGTGAGCTACTTGATCACCACCGGGTTCACCGGTGCGCCGCTGCCACCGACAATCTTCAACGGTGCAGCGGTATAGAGGAACTTCCACTGACCGTCGTCAGCGCAATCGGCGGCCAGTTCCTCCAGCAGCACAATCTCGGTAAAGGCGATACCGAGGTTGCGCATCAGCGCACAATGCAATGGAATCTGCACCCCCGACACCGGATCGGTGATCACCTCATTGGCGATGGTGTCGGTCACCAGGTTGGGGATTTCCATGGTATGGAACCACTCCACCAACTCCCGGCTGTAGGTCAGGCCAGGCTCCACCAGGTCCTTGAAGAACTCAGTCTTGCCATACTCGTAGAACGCGCCCATGGAGCCGGTACGGATGATCAGGATGTCGCGTTTTTCGATGGTCACGCCCTGGGCCTTGGCAGCCGCCAGCAAGTCCAGGTGGTTGAAGGTTTCGCCACGGCCCAGGTATTTCTTGCCGCGATGGCGAGCCATGTCGATCAGCACCGCGCGCCCGACCACGCCACGTTCGGCAATCGCCAGCACACTGGCCTTGGCCATGCCGCCGACGGTGCTCATGGCGTCGTAGCCGTTCCACAGTTGATTGTCGTACCAGGCATGCCCGAGGGCGTCGTACTGGGTCGAGCCTTGCAACTGCATGAAGATCACATCGTCGCAATACGCCGCGCCACCGGTCATTTCGGGTTGCTTGCCGAAGTGATAGTGGCTGTGATCCAGGGTATTGAAGCGCATCGACGGGTTGCGCGCCGGCCACATCGGGTCGCCGCCCGGATGGCCGATCTGCACCTGCAGCGTGAAGGTCTTGCCCTGGCGCACCGAGGCCACGCCGCGCAGCACTTCGGCTTCGGTCAGGTAATTGAGGGCGCCGACCTCATCGTCCGGTCCCCATTTACCCCAGTTCTTTGGCAGGCCATCGAGTAATTGCTTGGTGCTCGGTTCGTTCTTGTTATGTAAGTCACACATATCGACTCCGATCCCTATGGTCGTTGAGTTACACGCAGCGCCCACCATCGACTTCAAGGCAAGTGCCGGTGATAAAAGCCGCTTCGTCCGAGGCCAGGTACAGGCAGGCATTGGCCACGTCTTGCGGGGTGGAAAAACGTCCCAGGGGGATAGTCGCCATGAACTTCTGACGGTTTTCCGGGGTGTCCGGCACACCCATGAACTCACTGAGCAGCGCAGTGGCGCCGACCACCGGGTTCACGCAGTTGACGCGGATATTGTCCGGACCCAGTTCCGCTGCCATGGTCTTGCTCATGACCACCACCGCGCCCTTGCTGCCGTTATACCAGACCAGCCCGGGGCGCGGGCGGATCGCCGCAGTCGAGGCAATATTGACGAACACGCCGCCGCCCTGGCCGCGAAAGTGCGGCACAAAGTGCTTGGCGCTAAGGAAGATACTTTTGACGTTGACCGCGAACACCCGGTCGAACTCGGCCTCGTCCACTTCCAGCATCGGCCGGTTGCGGTGGGTGGTGCCGGCGTTGTTGATGACGATATCCAGCCCGCCGAATTGCTCCAGGGTCGCCCGCAGCAGCGCGCCCACGCTTTCGTCGTTGGCCACGTTGACCTCGACGAAATGAGCATGGCCGCCGCTGGCTGCGATCTCATTGACCACCCGCTGGCCGCCGGTGGCGTTCATGTCGGCGACGATAACCCGCGCACCTTGTTGGGCGAAGGTCTTGGCGATGCCCTCACCAAAGCCGGAACCGGCGCCGGTGACGATGGCTACTTTGTTTGCAAGACGCATGGAGTGTTCTCCTTTCTTGTTGTTGTAATGGCTTAGCCGTGTTTGATCGCAATGGTCTTCAAGGTGGTAAAGCCCAGCAGGGCCTCGAAGCCTTTTTCGCGGCCATAACCGCTGGACTTGACGCCGCCGAAGGGCAGTTCAACCCCGCCGCCGGCCCCGTAGTTATTGATGAAAACCTGGCCGCAGCGCAGTTTGCGGGCCAGGCGCATCTGCCGGGCGCCGTCGCGGGTCCACACGCCGGCGACCAGGCCGAAATCGCTGCCGTTGGCCAGGCGGATGGCCTCGGCTTCGTCGTCGAAGGGCATCACGGCCAGCACCGGGCCAAAGACTTCCTCCTGGGCCAGGCGGCTGTCGGGCGGCACGTCGCGAAACAGCACCGCTTCCTGGAAGTAACCGCCACTGCCGGCCTCGGCCATCACCTGGCCGCGCGCGGCAACGGGGATGCCGGCCTGCTCGGCTTCGCGCACAAACTCGCGCACCAGGCGCTGTTGCTTCTGGTTGATCAGCGGGCCCATATCCAAGTCCAGCGCCGAAGGCCCGGTGCGCAGCTCGGAAAAGCGCTGGCTGAGCCTGGCCAGCACCGTTTCATACACGCTGCGCTCTACCAGCAAGCGGCTACCGGCAGAACAGGTCTGCCCGCAGTTCTGCACAATGGCATTGACCAGCACCGGCAGGGCTTCCTCCAGGTCCGCATCGGCGAACACCAGTTGCGGTGATTTGCCGCCCAGTTCCAGGGTCACCGGGCAATGCCGCTCTGCGGCCGCTTTCGATACCGCGGTGCCGGTCACGGTGGAGCCAGTAAAGGAGATGTGATCGATTCCCGGATGGCTGCACAACGCAGCGCCCGCTTCGTAGCCATAGCCGGTCACCACATTGATCGCGCCCGCCGGAAAGCCCACGTCGGCGGCGATCTGTGCCAGGCGCAGCAGCGACAGGCTGGCATCCTCGGCCGGCTTGACCACGCAAGCATTGCCCGCCGCCAGGGACGCACCGACGCTGCGGCCGAAGATCTGCATCGGGTAATTCCACGGGATGATATGCCCCGTCACCCCATGGGGCTCGCGCACCGTCAGCACCGTGTAGCCGTTTTGATAGGGCAGGGTTTCGCCGTGCAACTTGTCGGCGGCGCCAGCGTAATACTCGAAGTAGCGGGCGAGGGCGGTGGCATCGGCCCGTGCGACTTTCAGCGCCTTGCCGGTGTCCCGTGCCTCGATCTGCGCCAACTCTTCGTGGTGTTGCAACACGGCCATACCGAGCCTGGCCAGCAAGCGGCTGCGCTCCAGGGCCGACAACGAGCCCCATGGACCATCAAAGGTCTCGCCCACGGCCTGGCGGGCGGCGCTGACGGCGGTGTGGATATCGGCAGCGGTGCCCCGGGCGATGCTGGAATAGGTTTCGCCACTGCTGGGATCAATCACCGGAATGTCTTCCTGCGACGTCGAGGCCTGCCATTGGTTGGCGATGTAGTGTGCGTTGATCATGTTCAGCTCCTGTTCCCGGCGATGCATTCGGCGATGGCTACGCCCACTTCAATCGTGCTGGCGCTGCCGCCCATTTCCCGGGTGCGTGGACCTTCGGCAAGTACCGTCTCGATGGCCGAGACAATGGCGGCGGCGGCCTGTTGGTAGAGCGGGTTGCCATTGCCCAGATGCTCGATCATCAACGCCGCCGACCAGATCTGCCCGATGGGGTTGGCCACGCCGAGCCCGGCGATATCCGGTGCCGAGCCGTGCACCGGCTCGAACAGCGACGGGTAGCGTCGCTCGGGGTTGAGGTTGGCCGACGGGGCAATACCGATGGTGCCGGTACAGGCCGGGCCGAGGTCGGAGAGGATGTCGCCAAACAGGTTGGAGGCCACCACCACGTCAAACCAGTCCGGGTGTTGCACGAAGTGCGCACACAGAATATCGATATGGAATTTAGCGCTCTTGACGTCCGGGTAGCGCTGGGCGATCAGGTTCACCCGCTCGTCCCAGAATGGCATGGTGATGGAAATACCGTTGGATTTGGTGGCGGCCACCAGGTTCTTGCGCGGTCGCTGCTGGGCCAGTTTGAAGGCATAGTCCACCACCCGGTCCACGCCTTCGCGGGAGAAGATCGACTCCTGCACCGCGATCTCGCGCGGCGTGCCTTCCCACATCCGCCCGCCGACGCTGGAGTATTCGCCCTCGGTGTTTTCCCGCACCACGATAAAGTCGATATCCCCCGGCACACGGCCGGCGAGCGGGCAGGGCACGCCGGGCATCAGGCGTACCGGGCGGATGTTGATGTACTGGTCGAACTGGCGGCGGATCTTCAGCAGCGACTCCCACACCGCCGTGTGGTCGGCGATGATGTCCGGTGCGCCCACGGCACCGAAGAAGATCGCGTCATGGCTGCCGATCTGCTCGGCCCAGTCGTCCGGCATCATGCTGCCGTGGGCCAGGTAGTGCTCGCTGCACCAGGCGAAGTGATCGAACTCAAAGGCAATGCCGAAACGCCGGCTGACAGCCTCCAGTACACGCAGGCCTTCGGGCACCACCTCGCGGCCGATACCGTCGCCGGGAATCACGGCAATACGATGGGGGGTGCTGGTCGTGGAATTGGACACGCCGTGTCTCCTGTTTTTGTTGTTGTCAGTGAGGCGGGGACATTCTTGGCACAGCTGCAGCGGTGGGGGAATTGCTGATTATGGAAGTGGCCTTCGCAAAACTCGAAGGCCAGTGGTTAGGCGCGATGGCAGGCACCGAGGTAGTCGAACAGCGCCAGGCTTGTAGGCGAAGGCTGTTGCTGGCGGGTGCAGAGGTACATCTGGCGGTCGGCCCAAGGGTCGTCGATTTCGATAAAGCGCAAGGCCATTTCCTTGCGAAAGATCTGCACTGCACCCTGGGGCAACACGCCAACCCCTTGCCCGGCGGCAATCAGTCGGCACACGGCTTCAAAGCTGCGTACCTGGACCCGCAGGCGCAGCGGCATGCCAATCGCGGCGGCGGCTTCGGTGATCAGTGCGGTGATGGCGGCGTTATCTTCCAGACCGACAAAGTCATAGCCCAGCAAATCCGCAAAGCGCGCATGGCGCATCTTGAACGGATGATCATCGGGCACCAGCAGGCACAGGCGGTCCTGGCAGTAAGGGACAAAGCGCAGGTCCTCGCCGCCGGGTTGGGTGGTGACGATCCCCACATCGGCCACGCCATCGCGCACCGCCTGGAGGATTTCGCGGCTGCGCTCCTCGCGGATATCCAGGCGGATACCGGGATGCAGGGCGTTCCACTGGGTCAATTGGTTGGGCAGTTGCTGGCTCATCGCCGAGCTGTTGGCATACAGGCACACACGGCCGGTGGCGCCCTTGGCGTAGTCGGCAAGGTCGGCATGCATTACGTCTACCGCGCGCAAGATCGACAACCCATGCTCGACCAGCACTTCCCCGGCCGCCGTCGGCGAGACGCCGGTCGAGGAGCGGTGCAACAGGGCGACCTTGAAATGCTGCTCGAGCAACGACAGACGTCGGCTGGCCGCTGACAGCGAGAGGTGCGACTGCTCGGCAGCCCGGGACAGATTGCCCAGCTTGACCGTCTTGAGGAACAGCTCGATGGAGGTGAGATCGGGGGCCATGCCAGAGTCCTTGTGCGCGGTCTGTGAAAACTACGCAGTTGGGGCCGGGCTGTCCAATCGGTTGCCTGCGCTTTTGATACAGACTTGGAGGCGCCGCCGATCCCTCGACTTTTGTGAAGGGCAGAAAATTTCTATTAAGGCCTTATGGCGGATGCCGAGTAGAATCGCGCCCTGAAAGCGATTCCTGAGGTGCGGCAAGGTGGATTTACAGCAGGGTTTTGTCCTGACCCGGCATTGGTCCGATACCCCGGCGGGCACGCAGGTCAGCTTTTGGCTGGCGACCGACCAGGGGCCGCGGTATATCCGTCTGCCGGTGCAGCCTTCGGTGATGTTTATTCCCGTGGCCCATCGCGAGCACGCGCAACGGGTGCTCAAGGGCGAGCGCGATGTGGATCTGCGACCGCTGCAGTTGTGTGACTTCCATCACCGCCCGGTCCTGGGCCTCTATACCCGCCAGCATCGCCAGGCAATGGACCTGGAAAAACGTCTACGCCAGGCCGGTGTGGATGTTTATGAAGGCGATGTACGCCCCCCCGAACGCTACATGATGGAACGCTTTATCACCGCGCCCGTGGCGTTTGGCGGCACTCCGGGCGAGGGCGGGATGCTGCTGGAGGCGCAGATGAAGCCGGCGCCCGACTACCGCCCGGCGTTGAAGCTGGTGTCTCTGGATATCGAAACCACCGCGCGCGGTGAGCTGTATTCCATCGCCCTGGAAGGCTGCGGCGAGCGGCAGGTGTATATGCTCGGCCCGCCGAACAAAACGGACACCGTGGATTTCAAGCTCGAATACTGCGACAGCCGCGGCCAGTTGCTGGAGCGCCTGAACCAATGGCTGGCGCAACACGACCCCGACGCGATCATCGGCTGGAACCTGGTGCAGTTCGACCTGCGGGTCCTCCACGAGCATGCCCAGCGCCTTAATGTGCCCTTGTTGCTCGGCCGTGGCGGCGAAGCCATGGCCTGGCGTGAACACGGCAGCCGTAACCATTACTTCGCTGCCGCTGCAGGGCGCCTGATCATCGATGGCATCGAAGCCCTGCGTTCGGCAACCTGGAGCTTTGAGTCATTCAGCCTGGAAAACGTCGCCCAGACCCTGCTTGGCGAAGGCAAGTCGATTTCCACGCCTTACCAGCGCATGGACGAGATCAATCGCATGTTCGCCGAGGACAAGCCCGCCCTGGCGCGCTACAACCTCAAGGACTGCGAGCTGGTGACGCGGATTTTCGCAAAGACCGAGCTGCTCAAATTCCTGCTGGAGCGAGCCAGCGTCACCGGCCTGCCGGCGGATCGCAACGGCGGTTCAGTGGCGGCGTTCACCCATTTGTACATGCCACTGATGCATCGCCAGGGCTTTGTCGCCCCCAACCTGGGGGACAAACCACCCCAGGCCAGCCCTGGCGGTTTTGTCATGGATTCGCGGCCGGGGCTTTACGAGTCGGTGCTGGTGCTGGACTACAAAAGCCTTTATCCGTCGATCATTCGCAGCTTCCTGATCGACCCCGTAGGCCTGATCGAAGGCCTGCGCCACCCTGACGACAGCGAGTCGGTGGAAGGCTTTCGCGGTGCGCGGTTTTCTCGCACCCGGCATTGCCTGCCGTCGATTGTGGCGCGGGTCTCCGAAGGCCGCGAGGTGGCCAAGCGTGAGCATAATGCGCCGTTGTCCCAGGCCCTGAAGATCATCATGAATGCCTTCTACGGCGTACTGGGTTCCAGCGGCTGCCGGTTCTTCGACACGCGGCTGGCGTCGTCCATCACGATGCGCGGCCACCAGATCATGCGCCAGACCCGCGAACTGGTCGAAGCCCAGGGGTATGAAGTGATCTATGGCGACACCGACTCCACCTTTGTCTGGCTCGGGAGTGCCCATTCCCAGGAGGATGCCACGCGCATCGGCCAGGGGCTGGTGCAGCACGTCAACCAGTGGTGGCGCGAACGTCTGCAAAGCGAATTCGGCCTGCAAAGCGCCCTGGAATTGCAATACGAAACCCACTTCAGCCGCTTCCTGATGCCGACCATTCGCGGTGCGGAGGAGGGCAGCAAGAAGCGCTACGCCGGCCTGGTGACCCGGGCCGATGGCAGTGAAGAAATGATCTACAAAGGCCTGGAAACCGTGCGCAGCGACTGGTCGCCCCTGGCCCGCCAATTCCAGCAGGAACTCTACCAGCGCATCTTCCACCGCCAGCCCCACCAGGACTATGTGCGCGACTACGTGCGCCGCACCCTCGCCGGCGAATTCGATGAGCTGCTGATCTACCGCAAGCGCCTGCGCCGCCGACTGGGCGATTACGAGCGTAACGTGCCGCCCCATGTGCGGGCCGCGCGCCTGGCCGATGAGTACAACGACCGCGAGGGCCGCCCACACCAGTACCAAAATGGTGGCTGGATTCGCTACGTGATGACCGTCAATGGCCCTGAGCCCCTAGAAGTGCGCCAGGCGCCGATTGACTACGACCACTACGTCACCCGGCAATTGCAGCCGGTGGCCGACGCGATCCTGCCGTTTGTCGATGACGATTTCAGCACCTTGGTCGGTGGTCAGATGGGCTTGTTTTAACAGCGGGAAAACGCTTCACTCTGGACGCTGAACCTGTCGGAGGAACGCCCCATGCACACGCTCTACGGCACACAAAGCTCAGGCTCATGCATCGTCGAAATCGCCCTGCAACGTTGCGGCGTGCCGTGGCAACAGGTGGACGCCAGCCCCTGGGGCGATGCGGCGGGGATGGAGGCCCTTGGGCAGATCAACCCGCTGCGGCAAATCCCCACCCTGCAACTGCCGGATGGCAGCGTGCTGACCGAGAGCGCGGCGATCCTGATCCACCTGGGCCTGGAGTATCCAGACTCTGGGTTGCTGTCCGGCAACCGCGCCCAGATCATTCGTGGCCTGGTGTATATCGCCGCCAACTGCTATTCGGCGATCACCATCATCGACTACCCGCAACGCTTTCTCGACGACGCCGATGAGACGGTGCAGGCGCAATTGATCGCGGGCACGCAACAGAAACTGCACCGAACCTGGCAGGTATTTGCCGAGCAGTTTGCCGGGCAACTTTTTACCCCACAGGGGTTGCCCAATGCCTTGGGCATCATGGCGGGCGCCGTGTCCCGTTGGGAGGGCGTGCGGGACGTCCTGCAGCATTCCCACCCCGCGTGCGCCCAGGCCCTGGCGCAGGTGGATGGCGATCCGCAGGTAGCTCCGGTATTTGCCTGGCACTGGCCGGATTGGCCCGGGCAGTGAGCCCTGGTAATCAGAGGAAACAATGAGGCCCGAGGGGCCTCAAGCCCTTGCGTCGCGGGCGTCCTGGCCTACTCTTTCTGATAGTCGCGTAGGAATCATCCTTGAAATTGGCTGTCGCAGACATGAAACTCAAAAACTCTGCATGGAATTGGAAGGAGGTACGCATGCTCGTCCGGTCGCTGACCCTGGCTACCTTGATGGCGTTTACGGGGCCGTTGTTGGCTGCGGATAACCGAGGCCCGCTGGAACAGGATCAAGGCAAATTCCGCCCGCTGATCGTGATTGCACCCAGCTCTATCGACCCGACTCAGGTCAAGCTCAAGCAAGACCTTGAGCAGCCTGAGAACAAACAGAAGTTCACCGAGCGCAACATGGTGCTCTACACCGTGAACTACACGAACATCGGCATCGTCGGCCAGCGTGATGGCAAGGACCTTGACCCCCAGAACGCCGCTGCGCTGATCCGTGCGCTTAAGCTTGGCGCCAGTGCCGGTACCAAAGTGATTCTGGTGGGCAAGGACGGCGAGAAGAAAGTCGAAAAGACCGTACCGCCCGATACCCTGGACCTTGCAGAGTTCTTCGCCGAAATAGACAAGATGCCAATGGCAGAAAAAGAAGCCGCCGCCCCGACCGAGCCTGAACCCGCCGCACCGGCTGCGGGCAAGCCTGGCGCCAAAGTCAAACCAGGCAAGCACGCGCCGCAACCCCTGGAAGACTAAGCGTACTTATTGTGGCGAGGGGGCTTGTCCCCCGTTGGGCTGCGCAGCAGCCCCAAAAACAGGCGCTACGGAGTATCTGATACACCGCACTCGGCTTACTGGGGCTACTTCGCAGGACTGCGCGGGCGATGCGGCGTTCCGACAAGCCAGCTCCCTCTTTGTTTGGTGGTGTGGCCAAAACGCTGCGCCCGACAAAGATCCCCTGTAGGAGCACCACGCGCAGGCTTTTGCTGTGCGCAGCTCACGCCTTCCACGGCTTGAGCCACAGCCCCAACCCCACCAGTACCCCGGCGCCCGCCAGGGTACTCAAGCCCAGTTGCCAGCCATCGTTGTGCAACGGGTGCAGAACCAGCGCCGCCGCTCCCAGCAACACCACACTCAACCCCCACTGCAACGGCCAGCCCAGTTGCCCGAGCAGGTGTTGGCGTTGCATCAGCAGCAGGTTGGTGACGATCACCCCACCCAGGGCCGCCAAGGCAATGCCCGGCAGGCCGAAAAAGTACGGCAGCACTATCAGCAGGCCGGCATTGACCAGGCTGCCTAGCAGTTCACATTTGAGCGGCAGGCGCGTATCGCCGCTGGCGTAGGCATAACGGGCGAGCATGGCGTTCCAGGCGCCGAACACCAGGGGCGTGGCGAACCAGGCGAGCAGGGCGGGCAGTGGGCCGTCGGCGCTTTGCGCGGGCATCAGCAGGTGAATCAGCACGGGGCTGGCGCCAATCAGGCCGAGGGCCGCCGGCAGGCTCAGCAGGGTGGCGGCGTCCAGGCCACGGCGTAGCAGCGCCAGGCGTTGTTGGCCTTGCTCACCACTCATCATCCCCAGCAATACCTGGTTAAGGCTCATCAGGGCAATCAGCGGCAGGTTGATCAGTTTGCGCGCCAGGTTGACCCAGGTCACCGCGCCTTCGCCCAGGTAACTGGCGATCAGCCGTTCGAGCAAGGCCAGGCCCTGGCTGGCGACGTTACTTGCCAACAGCGGACCGATACGCCCCAGCAGCTCGCGGCCGGCCAGGACATCGCCCTTGACCTGCCAGGGGCGCCAGCCGAACGACCAGACCGGCGCCAGTAGCGGCAGGCACATCAACACGCTGCCGGCAAAAAAACACAGCGCCAGTTCCGCGCTGTCGCTGGCCGTGCCCTGGATAAACAGGTACAGCACTGGCGGCAGGTTGAACAGTAACGAGCCCAACCCCGGCAGCACAAAGCGCTGGCGCGCCTGCAACGGAATACTGAACAGGCCATGCATCACCAGCCCCGGTGCACAGGCGGCCAGCCAGCGCAGGTTGGCAGCGGCCTGGTCGTGGGCGGCGGCGTCCAGCCCCGGGCCGATCAGCCGCACCCACAATGGCGCGCCCAGTGCCAACAGGGCGAACAGGCCCAGGCCCACGCCGAGCAGGCGCGGCGACAGGCTGGCCAACCAGGCTTGCTGGCGCTGCGCATCACGTTGTTGATAGAGGGGCAGGGCAGCCGCTGCGAGCAAGCCGGCGGCCAGGGTCATGCGCAGCGCTTCGGGCAGAAACACCGCCACCAGGAACCCGTCGCTGCGGCTGCCCGCACCCCAGGCCGCGACCAGCAGCCATTCCCGGGCAAAGCCGGCCACCAGCCCGGCGAGGGTCGCCAGGGTCAGCCACAGGGTGCTGCCAAACATCAGTGGAACAGGGTGAACAGGCCCTTGCCACCCACCTTGTAGTTCAGCCCGCGAACGCGTTCGCCCATGACTTTGGCGCCGGTGCCACCGACAATTTTGTACGGCGCGACGGTTTTGGCCACCACGGTATTGGCGGTCACCACCGAGCCTTCGCACAGATGGGTGCCGAAACCGATCAGTGCCCGGCTGCCGATCCACACGTAGTCGTCGATATAAATCGCCCCGGAAATCGACCAGAACTCCGGCGCCTGCAAGTCATGGCTGCCGGCGATGATCAGTACATGGGAGGCAATCGCCACATGGTTGCCGATCACCAGGCCAGAGCGCGCATCCACCTGGCAATGCCAGCCGATCACCGTGTCGTCACCCACTCTGAGGTTGTGGATGCCTAGCACCTCGGTGTTGCGCCACAGGCTGGAGCCCTTGCCGATCTTCGCGCCGCCCAAGCGCAGCCAGCCGATACGGATGTGGTGGCTGGGGATCTTGTTGATCAGGATGTTGTAGGCCATGTCCCAGGCGCTGCGCCAGCGGTCCTTGAGGGTTGCCAGGTTCTTGCCATAGATCGGCAGGAACTGCGCCGGGATATCCTGTTTCATGCGATGGAACAAGCGGCGTGCCACCGGATGTCCAATGGTCGGTTCTACGTCGAAGGAGGTCATCCAGAAGAGTTTGTTGCTGCCTTCGCCTTCTTCAAAAACCACCTCGTTGGCCAGGCACCAGGCCAAGCCATCTTGCAAGTCTTCCAGGCTCACGCCGAGTTCGCTGGCCAGGGCGGGCAGGCGGTCACGCAGGTCGGGGGAGTGAATAGTGCGATGTTTCATGGTCGGTCATCCTTTGGCACGGAAACAGGAGCGGTAATGGTCGGGCTCAGGCGCACCTGTTGCAGGCTGATGCCCATCAACAGCCAGAACAGCGCGATCAATACAAAGGTGAAGCTGAAGTAGTGGTCGAAAATCCCGGTCAGCAGCGCCGCCAGCACGCCGCACACGCAGCCCAGCCACAGCGCGTTGTCGGCGGTGACCTTGCGCACCGAGCCAAGCGGCCGCACTTCGCGCCACCACAATACGGTGACGGCGATAAACAACAGCATCCCGGGAATGCCGATCTTGTAGATGAAGTTCAGCCACAGGTTGGAAATCCCCAGCAGGTTGCTGCCCGGCACCGGTGGGTCGATTTTGAAGCCGATGCCTAGCGGGTACTTGGCCATTACTTTGGGGAACCCGGCGTACTCGTCGAAGCGGATCTCGGTACTGGCGTTGGTGGTCGAGAACATCGTCATCAAACGGTCCTGCAACGGCGGATAGAACATCACCAGGGCGATCACAAAGGCGACGCCGATGCCGATAATCCGCCCGCTGTTGGGCACACGCTTATAGGTCAGCCAGATCAGGATCAGCGCCAGGGCCACAATCGCGCCCCGGGAGATACTCAGCAGCAGCCCGGCGCAACCGAGCACGGCCACCGCCAGGCCCAGGGCGCGGCGCCAGCCGGTGCGGGTCCAGCCGTAGAACAGCGCCAGCGGGATAAACAGCACCAACACGCCACCGGTCAGGTTCGGGTGAACCCAAGGCGAGGCCATGCGCTTGTAGTTGGCCGAGAAGATGTCCTTGACCGCCTCGGGGTGGGCGTATTTGAGGTCGGTGAGGATGTCGATCATCGACATCGCATTGCGCGTCTTGAGGAACATGAAGATCGACAGCAACAGCATCGCCAGGTTGCCCAGCAGCAGGGCGACCACCACTTTGTCGCGGTCGGCATCGGTGCGCAGCAGCAGCGGCACGATAAACAGCAGCGACAGGTTCATCAGCCAGCGTACCCAGTTGACCGGCCCATTGCCCTCGGCGTGGATGATGATCATGCCCCAGATAAACGGGATGGTGCTGAACAGCATCAGCCACATCAATGCCCGTTCGGTGGGGCGCCAGACCATGAAACCACGGGTCTTGCCGATAAACGATTGCCAGAACACCCCGGCCCAGGTCAGGCCCAGCACGGCTTCGCTGATGGTGGTGCGGATCCCCAACTGCAAGGTGGTGTAGGGAATACTGGTGGCCAAGACGGCAAAGATCAGCAGCCCCCACAAGGGTTTGCGGATCAGGGTCAGCGCCACGCCCACGCCGACCACTATCATAAAGACCTTCATCGGCGGCAGCGCCAACAGCAAGCCACCGAAGACCAGGCCCAGGAGCAGACTAACGAGTTTTCCTGGCAGCATTAGCGGTTCAATTCCTTGAGCAGTTTATCCAGGCGCAGGCGATAGGCCGGTTCGGCAAATTGCCGGGCCCACGTGCGTTGCAATTGGGGGTCGGCCTTGGCCCCAGGCGCTGCCAGTGACAGCATCAATGTTTGCAGTTGCCCGGCGTCGTCGGGGGCAAAGCGCGGCGCCGTGGGCGGCGCCACTTCATCCAGGGCCGAACCACGGGCCACCGCCACTGGCGTGCCGACACTCAGCGCTTCCACCACCGGCAGGCCAAACCCTTCGGCATAGGAAGGCTGCCACAGGTATGCGGCCTGCCGGTACAGCGCCTGCAACTGGCCGTCGGACAGGCCGTTGCGCCAATGCAGGCCGGGCAAGTCGCCGAGGGTCGCCGGCACATCGCTGGCGTGGCCAACCAATACCAAATCCGGCACGCTCGGGTCCTGGGCGCGGCTGGCTTGCCATTGCGCAAGAAAGAACGCCATGTTCTTGCGTGGCTCACGGGTGCCCACCACCAGCCAGTAGCGCGCGGGCAAGCCCTCGGGCAGCGGCTCGGGTGCTTCGGTGAACTGCGGCACCAAGTTGTTCAACACCCGGAACTTGGCCCGCGCCCAGGGAAACAGGCGCGCGGCTTCATCGCACGAGAACTGCGACGGGCACCACACCCGATCCGCCTGCCAGACCGACCAGGCAATCGACGCGCCATCGATCAGGCGATAGGCCAGGGCCTTGAGTCGGGAGCGATGGAAGTTGCGGTGGGTCAGTTGGAACAGGTCGTGCAGCACCAGCACATAGCGGGTGCCTGCGGGTTTGCGGCACAAGGGCAAGCCCATATTGGCCGTGGCGATGTACAACTCGATCCGCTGTTCGTGGATCCCACGGGGCAAAAAACCGCGTTCAAAGCGCAGCCGCACCTGGGGGCGTTGCAGGCCTTCCAGCGGGCTGGTCCAGGACGGGCACACCGCCGTATCGCGCTGGGGATGATCCAGTGGTGCTTCGCTAAACAGCACCACTTCAGTGTTGTCCCGGGAGCGCAAGGCTTGCTCCAGGGCCAGGACCTGACGGGCGATGCCCGACGACGGCGCGACCGTGGCGGGGCGGTAATCCAGGGCTACGCGCATGCTTGGGGCTCCTGATAGGTAGGCAAGGTGCGGTAGATCTGCTCCAGTTCGTTACCGGCCACCGCCCAGTCGTGATAGTTGCGTGCGTAGTCCCGCGCGGCATCCGCCAGTTGGCGGGCCAGCGCCGGTTCGTCCAGCAGGCGCACAATGGCGTCGGCCAGGGCTTCGGCGCTTTCACCGGCCAGATAATGTGCCTGCGCCTCGACCGCCAGCCCGGACACGCCCTGGGCGGTGCTCACCAGCGGCAGACCTGCGGCCATTGCCTCCAGCACTTTGAGTTTGGAGCCGCCGCCGTGGCGCAGGGCGGCGACAAAACCTGCGCAGCGGCGCTGCAAGGCGGTCAGGTCGGGGACAAAGCCCTGCCATTCAATACGTTCGTCCGGCCAGCGCTCGCGCCAGTGTTCGGGCAAGCCGAAGCCGGCCACCGCCAGGCGGGCGCCGGGGCACTGCAACCAGACCCTGGGGAAGATTTCGTCGAGCAGCCACTGCACCGCGTCGAGGTTCGGCGCGTATTCGTAGTTGCCGACAAACAGCAGGCGCTGGCTCTGCGCATCGGCGCTGACTGTGCTGAATGCACGGCTGTCGACCCCGTTGACCACCACGCTCACCGGGGTCGCGGTCAGTTGGCCGATGGCCTGGGCATCGGCCTGGGTCACGGCCACCACATGGCACGCCGCATCAAACGCCTTGCGTTCCCACTGCCGGCAGCGCCACTGGTCGTAGCGCACGAACGGCCCGGCCCATTTCGGGAAACGGTCATAGGTGGCGCCGCCCAGGCTGGATTCCAGGTTGTGCTCGGTGAGCACGAAATCCCGCGATTGCTGGCGCAGGATATTGAAGTACGGTTGCAGGCTGTAGCTGTGTTCGACCTGGATCACATCCCAGGTTTCGTCCAGCAGTTCGCCAAAGCGCGCCTGCAATAGCGGCGACAGGCCGTTGACCGTGGTCAGCAGCGGCCAGGGCGCAAACACCCCGGCGAGCAGGGTCATGGGGTGTTTGAGCGGCCGGCGTGGTACCACGATCAGGCGTTCGAGCAAGGGCTCAAGGGCGGCGTGCACAGCGGCGTCGGCCGCCGTCTTCGATTGCACCAGCAAGGTGATGCGGTGCCCGCGCTCACTCAAGGTACGCAGCAAATGGTACTGCCGGGTCTTGCCGCCGCTGGTCATCGGCCACGGCAGATAGGGCACAATCCACAGGATTCTCACGTGCAGCTCTCCATGCCTGGGCGTGCTACCACACCAGTATCTGCAACGACGGTTTCACCACGGGGCGAATGCCGTTGTAATCGTTAAGGGCTTGCCTGGCGCCGGTCAATGGGTCCAGCAACTCGGCGTGCTGTACTTTGGGCAAGGTGATGCTGGTGCCTTCAGCGCTCCAGTACATCAACAGGTGTTTACCGTCTTCGCGGGTCCAGGCCACGCTGTAGAAAGTCTTGGGTACGTCCTCCAGTACCGGAGTGACGCCCGGCTTGAGCGTCGGCCCGGTGATCTCGAGGAAGCGGGCGAGGGCGCTATAGACCGGCTTGGGTTCGCCGTTGAGGTCGAGCAGGCCGTAGTGCTGGTCACGCACCGAGGCGCGTTCATCCAGGTCGGACAGGGCAAACAGGAAGATCTTCTGGTAGTCCTGGGACGCCATCAGCGCCAGGCGGCGCAAGGTGAAATCGGCCTGGCCGTCGACGCCGATCAGGTCCTGCATCTCCTTGGGCCCGGCATAGCTGGACCAGCCCCACTCGGTAGCCCACACATCCTTGACTCCGGCACCGTGCAGCACCGCATTGAGCTGGTCGCCGCGCAGCAGTACTTCATTCTTGCCCGGTTCGTCGGTTTCCGGGGTCATCGAATACGGGTGATACGCCGCCACCATGCCCAGGGTTTGTACGCCCATTTTGCCGAGGGCTTCGAACATCAGGCTCTTGCCGCTCGGTGGCATCTGGCTGTAGTAGGCCATGCCGCCCATCACCTGGATCTTGTCCGGGGCGGCGATGTTCAGCGCCTGGTGACTGGCCAGCAGCAAGCGTGCGTATTCCTCGGCATTCACCTGCGGGCGCCAATTGTTCGGCAGGTTCTGTTCGTTCCACACCTGCCAGGCGTTGATATTCGGGTAGCGCTTGGCCAATAGCGCCAGGCGCAGGGCGTACACGTTGGCATCCCTTGGGCGGTACTGGTCCTGGAATTGCGCGCCCTTGGGGGCGGTGGTGATGAAGGGCGCCGAGCCGACGAGGTAGAACACCGAGCGGATCTTCTCGGCCGTCAGGGTGCGGTCCAGTTCGTCGAAGGTGCTCAGTTGATAGTCTTCTTCCTTGGGTTCCAGGCGGTCCCAGTGCAGGTCGACACGCACCCAGTCCAGCCCCAGCTTCTGGTATTGGCGGATCTGCTTCTGGTACTGCTCGGGCTTGAACCACAGAAAATGCGCGTTCACCCCCAAAAATTCTCGCCAGACCACGGTGCGCTGGGGCGCCAGGTTGACCGGCTCCGCATCGACCTTTTCACTGAGCAGCAGTGCGCCGCCCACGGCAAGGGCAATGACCAATGGCAGGTAGCGCCACATCGGGCGAGTAGAGGACGTGTTCATCGCAAAGGCTCCTTGACTGCGGCCTGGAACAACTCGGTAAAGCGTTGGGCGGTATTGGCCCACTGGCGCTGGCGGCCGATGTCGGCAGCGTGGTCGGCCCACTGGCGGGCCTGTTGCGGGTCGAGGATCAGGCGGCTCAAGGCATCGCTCAACGAGGTGATATCACCCTGTTGATAGGTGATGCCATTGCCACCGGCAACTTCTTCGGCGAAGGCGCGGGCGTTGGAGGTAATCACCCCGCGCCCGCAGGCATTGGCCCAGGACAGCGCGCCACTGGTGCCGCGCATCTGGCCAAGGAAGCCGAGCTTTTTCGATTCGCGGTACGGCAGCACCATCACATGGTGCGCCTGGATCGTGCGCGGGATATCGGCTGAAGGCAGGTCCAGTTGCCAGTCCACCACATCGCCCAGTTGCAGGGTGGCGATCAGTTGGCGCAGGCCATCGAGGTAGTTGCCGGCTGGGTCGAAGGTCATTTCCGGCGCGGTGCCACCGGCCAGGGTCAGGCGCACCTGGCCACGGCATTGCGGGTGGGTGGCCAGGGCGCGGGCCAGGGCTTGCAGCAGGTCTTCGATGCCCTTGCCCCGGTAGATAAAGCCGAAGTACAGCAGGCGCAACGGTTGCAACGGCGGCAAGGCCGCGGGGGCGATGGGCAGGTTGCCGTGGGCAATCACCGCCACTTGTTCGGGATTGAGGCCCATGCGCTGGCGCAGGCAGTCGCCACCCAGGCGGGTGAGGGTGATCAGGCGACGCATGCTTTTGGCCAGGCGCCGCTCTTCGTAAAGGGTCAATGGATCGGCCAGCAACGCCGCCGCCTGGGGCAGCGGGTGGGGCAGGCGTTCGAGCAGGGTCAGTGGGAAGAACAGCTTGGCCCGGCGCCAGATCAGGCGTTCCGGATCGTGCACCGTGGCGGTCAGCGGCAATTGCGGCTGGGCCCGGCGCAGGTAATCCAGGGCCTGGAATTCGGCAAAGCGCCCGCCGCCCAGTTCGGCATGCACCAGGTCCACGCCGCGCCAGTCAAAGGCTTGCAGGCGCTGCAACTGTTGCGTCAGGTCCAGGCAACCTTCCAGGGGCGTCAGCACCTCCAGGCCGCGTTCGCGCAACGCGCTGCGTAAATGCGCAGCGTAGTCGGCGATCCCGGTCTGTTCCGGCGGCAGTGGCGCCAGCAGCGCAATGCGCATCAGGCCGCACCGCGCCAGCTGTTGATCCGCGCCAGGACATTGGCCGGCACTTCAAAACGGCGGCGGTTGAGGATCATCCCGTCGACTTTGCCGAACGCAGTGGTCAGCAACGACAGGGCGTTCTCGATGGTCGGCACGGTACTGGTGCGAGCTTCGATCACCAGCACAATCTGGTCGGCGCGGCGCAGGGTAAGGAATGCCTGGGGGTTGGACGACAGGGCAGACGCGTCCAACAGCAGCACTTCACCTGGCTTCGCGGCCTCGCTGCCGTTGACCGAAACGCGGTGGCCACGCTCTTCGAGCAGGCGCTTGAGTTGCTCGATGATAAAGCTCACGCCTTCGCCATGCCGTGCCGAGGTCAGGCCCAGGGCAAAGCCCTCGCTAGCGATACGCTCGGCGGGCAGCAGGCTGTACAGGCGGTAGATGCTGGCGGTGAGGGCTGCCGGCGTGGCGTGTTGCACATCGGGGATGCTGCTCCACAGCGGTACACCGAACACTTCCTGCAAGCGCGCACCATCGTGGATACGCTGGTCCAGCAGGTACAGCACATAGATGGTCAGCAAACCGACGGCCAGGCCGGCAGGAATGGTGAACAGCAGAATCAGCAGGCTCTTGGGAAACACACGCGCCGGGTTAAGGGTGGCGTGTTCGATCAGGGCGATGTTGCTGATCTGGCTGCTGTCCAGTTCGTGGTCGATGCGCGCCTGTTCGAGGTTTTCCGAGTACAGCGCGTAGCTTTTCTCGGCGGTGCGCAGTTGCTGGGTCAGCTTGTTCAGTTCAGGTTCATCGGTCATCGCCTGGTCACGCTGGGCGCGCAGTTCGGCGAGGGTCTTGTCGTAGTTCTCGATTTCCCCGGCCAGTTTGCGCTCCTGCAACTGGGCGTCGATGATCTGCTGCTTGACGTTGATCACCAGGCTGTTGGGCGCGGTGTTTTGCGAGCGTTCCAGGCGTGTCGCTTCCTGGGCGCTGAGGGCCTCCATGTCGCGGATGTTCTGCTCGATCTGGTTGACCTGCGGCGTACCTGGCAAGTAGGTGCGCAGCAGGCGTGCGCGTTCCACCTGCAGGGCATTGAGTTGGCGCTTGAGGTCAAGCTGGGTCGGGTTGAGGCTGGTTTCCCGGGCCGTTACCACTTCCGCTGGCTGGCTCTTGATCTGCTGGCTGGCGTTGGCCAGGAAGCTGCGGATCCCCGCGATCTGGTTTTGTGCGGTGACCTTGGCGTCGGTGACGCGGTCGATCTGGTTGGTCAGGTTTTTCAGGCGCGCATCCACGCTGATCGAATCGATCTGCTTCAAGCGGCCCTGCAGTTCATCCTTGAGCCCCTGGATATTGGTGGCGACCTTGGTACGCTCGGCTTCATAGAAGGTATGCAGGCTCTTGCGCCCGAGAATCCGCGCACGTTCTTCGAGGTAGGCATCGACCCAGGTCTCGACGACCTTTTGCGCGATGACCGGATCGTCCCAGGTGAAGGAAATCTCGATCACCGAGGAACCCGGTTCGTGGCCGGCTTCGAAGTTTTTCTCCAGCTTGGTCGCCAGGCGTTCCAGCGGGCTTTGCTTCTCGGCAAGTCCCACGAACTGCAGGACGCTGCGCACCGCGTCGAGCACTTCGCCGGCGGCTTTCTTGACGTAGAACTTGGTGACTTTCCAGAAGCCCTGTGGCGGCTCGGACGTCATCGCCAGGTAGCGCTCGGCAACGATATGCACGATGGGCCGGCCGGTGAGCATCTTCTCCTCATCCACGATCGGGTCGTGTTGGGTGCTGGGCGCAATCAGCGTCTGGCGGTTGGCGGCTTCGATCGGCAACGTGGTGTTGTCCCGCCCGGGCTTGACCAGCAAGCGCGCGTCGGACTCGTAGCGAGCCGGCAACAGGAAGGCACCCAACACGGCCACCACAATCGTGGTGATCACGGCCAGTTTGAATTCGCGGCGGAAGATGAAAAACAGCCGCAAGAGGTCGCGTAGAGAGCGGATTTCGATCACAGGATCACTCCATTGAAAAAGCGTTGTATGCCAGATGGAATCAGCAGACTTGAGTGATACCAAGCCTGCTCCATGATCAGTTTGGCGAGAGATTGTAGGTGGTATCGCCGGACTTGTTATTGAGCTGATAATTCAAGCCCACTCCAACTCCTTTGTTAACCGGAAACAGCCTTGTGAAGTACATATCCACCGCTTCCACGGTGGCGCCGATGCCCGACTGAGGCACATAGATCAGGTCACCACGTTGCAGGGCCACCCGTGGGTGATTGGAGTCGGTCAGCATGCTGTTCAAGCTGATGAAGTAGGTCTTGTACTTGCCATCCGGGCCGGTACGCATTAACGCCACGTTAGAGCTATCCGCCGACGGCAAAACTCCCCCTGAACTCAGCAACGCCTGCTCCACACTGACATTGCCCGCCAGGTCGAAAAACGCCGGATTAGGCACCGCCCCACCGATAAACACCTTATTGCTCGGGGCGCTGGCGATGTTCACCGTCACCGCCGGTTCGCGGTAGATGCGCTTGTACTTGTCGGTAATTTCCTTGCCCAGGTCTTCAGGCGTGCGCAATGCCGCCTTGATCCGACCGATGTTGGGCATTGAGATCACCCCATCGGGACGCACGACAAATACCGTCATGTCGTCGGCTGCCGCCGGCTCCTGGGCATCGCGCACGATGCGCAGCAAGTCACCGCTCTGGATCAGCACCTGCGGCGGTGGCAGGTCGGCCAGGCCCAACGCTGCCTGGTGACCGGCCTTGAGCGTGTTGTTATCAGGAAGCGGCACCCGCGCAGGGGTCGAACAACCAGCCAGCCAGATCGAGGCACTCAACAGGCTGAACAGGGTAAGACGGGAACGTCGGTTGGTAGTCTTCATGACGGCTCAAGTCCAGTAGGTGGAAAACATGCCCAGGCGCTGCTTGAGCGATTTGGGCAGGTAGCGTTCAAGGTGGCCGAGGCGATAGCCCAGCAATTTAAAGGCACTGCGCACCACCACTTCGGGCGCGCGGTGCAAGGCGTGGGCCTCGCGCAAGGCACGTAGTTCGGCCAGTACATAGCGTTTACCTTCGCCGCCGGCGTCGCCGAACGCTTGGCGAATCCACGGCTCGCGGCCGTAGAACACACCAATGTCGAAGTAGCGGTGAAATTCATCCATGAGTCGGTAATCGTGGGAGTGATAGACCCGGGCGCTGGCGGCGTACTGCACCTTCCAGCCCGCCAGCAGCATGCGTGCGGCGACGTAGGCGTCCTCGCTGCCGATCACATCGGCGGGGAACCCGTCCACGGCCTGCAGGGCGCTGCGCCGGTACACGGAAAACGAGTCGGAGCTAAAGCATGTCTTGATCCCCAACTGCGGCGCATCGGCCAGGCTTTTGCTGCGGCTGTGCGCCGGGTAATTGAAGTGCCGCGACTGCGCCCCCAGCACACCCGCGCCGGGGTGCGGCAGTTGCCGGCCGTAGGCAACACCATTGAGCGGGTCCAGTTGCAGCTCTTCGAGCAGCTTGGCGAAGGTCTCGGGTTCGGCCGGAATCGCGTCCTGGGTCATCACGATCAGGGCGTCGCCGCCCACTTGTTCGCTGGCCCAGCGGCGGGTGCCGCCGTGGTTGAAGTGGCGTGCGTCGATCACTTCGACACGGGCGCCGAACTCGCGAAAGCGCGCCACCGTGTCGTCGCTCGACGCGCTGTCGACCACCAGCATTTCGTCGGGCTGCAGGGTTTGCATGCGCAGCGCCGGCAGCAGCCGGTCGAGGTGGCTGGCGGCGTTGCGGGTCGGGATGATCAGGGAGGTACGCATCAGGGCTGGGGCTCGCCGGCGGGCGCGCGGCCGTAGATATCGTCGAAGCGCACGATGTCGTCCTCGCCCAGGTACTCGCCGCTCTGCACCTCGATCATCACCAGGTCGATGATGCCGGGGTTGGTCAGGCGGTGTTTGTGCCCGGCGGGAATATAGGTGGACTCGTTCATATTGAGCAGGATCTCGCGCTCGCCATTGGTGATCATGGCCGCGCCGCTGACTACCACCCAGTGTTCGCTGCGGTGATGGTGCATCTGCAAAGACAGCGACGCCTTGGGCTTGACCACGATGCGCTTGATCTTGAAGCGGGTGCTTTCCTCCAGCACCGTATAGGTGCCCCAGGGTCGGGTGACGGTGCGGTGCAGGCTGAATGCCGGGTGGTTCTGGCGCTTGAGCTCGGCGACGATATGGCGCACGTCCTGGCTGCGGTTGGCGTCGGCAATCAGCAGGGCGTCGGGGGTGTCGACGATGATCAGGTCGCGCACCCCGACCGCCCCCAACACGCGCTTGGGCGAGTCGATGTAGCAGTTGTGCACGTCGTGCAGGATCGCTTCGCCATTGATCTGGTTGCCGTTGTCGTCGCTGGGGGTCAACTGGCGCACGGCCTCCCAAGAGCCGATATCGCTCCAGCCAATGTCACAGGGCACCACGGCGACCTGGGCGGATTTCTCCATCAGGGCCACGTCGATGGAGATGTCCGGCGCGCTGCCAAAACCTTGCGGGTTCAGTTCGCGCTGGCGGCTGCTGCTGTTCTGCAGGCTGGTGCTGTGCGCCAGCGCGGCTTTGGCGGCGTCCAGCACGGCTGGCGCGTGGGTCGCCAGTTCTTCGAGCACGCTGGCGGCCTTGAAGCAGAACATCCCGGCATTCCACAGATGCTTGCCGCCATCCAGGTAGCCTTGGGCGGTGGCCAGGTCGGGTTTTTCGACGAAGCGCTGGACGCTGAAGCCTTGGGCCAGGGCTGTGCCTTGTTCGATATAGCCAAAGCCCGTTTCGGGGCGGTCGGGCTGGATGCCGAAGGTCACCAGGTAACCCGCTTCGGCCAATTCACGGGCCTGGGCCACGGCCTGGGCGAAGGCGCTTTCATCGAGGATCAGGTGGTCGGCAGGCATCACCAGCAACAGTGCGTCGCCGCCGAAAAACTCTTGCACATGCAGGGCCGCGACCGCGATGGCGGCGGCGGTGTTGCGGCCAAACGGTTCGAGCAGCAGGTCCAGGCCCAATTGGGCCGTGTTGACCGCGCGGTAATCGTCCAGGGTGCGAAACAGCAGGTCGCGGTTGGTCACCGTCAGCACGCTGTCGACCCCCGGCAGGTGGCTGGCGCGCAGGAAGGTTTTCTGCAGCAGGCTCTGGTCGTCGCGCATACGCATGAACGGCTTGGGCATGTTCTGCCGCGAAACCGGCCACAGCCGCGTGCCCGAGCCACCGGAAATGATGCAGGGAATCAATCCGTTGAGGGGGTTCATCAATAGACTTCCTTGGTGGAAAGGACGGCCGGGACCGTCATGAAAACGATGTAAAGGTCAAACCACACCGACCATTTGGCGATGTATTCCAGGTCGTATTCGACCCGTTTCTGAATCTTGAACAGGGTGTCGGTTTCACCGCGGTAGCCATTGATCTGCGCCCAACCGGTGATGCCTGGCTTGACCCGGTGGCGCGAGCTGTACTCGCTGACGGCTTCCTCGAAAGGAATCCCGGCGGCCTTGGTGGCCGTGGCATGGGGGCGTGGGCCGACCATCGACATGTTGCCCAGCAGCACGTTGAACAGTTGGGGCAGCTCGTCGATGCTGGTCTTGCGAATAATCCGCCCGACGCGGGTGATGCGCGGGTCGAGGCGGGTGGTCTGGCATTCGGCATTGCGGTCGGTCTGGTCGACGTACATCGAGCGGAACTTGAACACCCGGATCAGGTTGTCGTTGTAGCCATAGCGCTTCTGGCGAAACAGCACCGGGCCCTTGGAGTCGAGTTTGATGGCGATGGCCGTCACCAGCATGATCGGCGACAACAGCAGCAGCCCGGCACTGGCCAGCAGCAGGTCTTCGCAGCGCTTGATAAAGGGTGACCAGCCGCGCAGTGGCAGTTGCGAGGTGTTGAACATCAGGATGCCGCCGACATCGGTGATGCGGTTGTGGCCATAGCGCAGGGCGGCCATGTCGGGCACCAGCATGACGTTGACCGACATCTGCCGCAGGCGCTTGACCAGCCCGTTGATGCGCTGCTCGGCGGCCCAGGGCAGGGTGATCATTACCTGGTTGACCTGTTCGGACCTGATCAGCTTTTCCAGGTCGCGGGTGTTGCCCAGCAACGGCAGGTTGCTCAGTTCGTTGGGGATGCGTTCGGTGCGGTCGTCGATAAAACCGATCAGGCCGGAGCGGATATCACTGTTGCGCGACAAGTGTTCGGCCACATGCACGGCGGTGTCGGTAAAGCCGAGGATCACCGTGCGCTGCAGGAACTTGCCGTTTTTCATCAGGTTGCGATACAGGCGCAGCATCAGGATGCGTTCCACACCAAACAACAGCAGGCTCAGGGTGAACCAGAACATCAGGTTGCGCGGGCTCAACTGCGGGAACAGCAGCAGGATCTGGTACATGAACAGCAGGATGCAAAAGGCGGAGATCCAGGCGACCAGCATGACGCGAAAACGCAGGCGGTTGCTGAACAGGTCCTCGGAGTACACCCCCAGGGCCTGGAACAGAATGATGGTCAGGATCGCAAAGAACAGCAGCAGGCCCAGGTAGTGGCTACGCATTTGCGGGTCCACCGGATCCGGATAGAACAACAGGATCATCGCCGGCAGGACCGCCGTCAGGCCGTGCAGTAATTTGACGAAAACCACAAAGAATTCAACAAAGCCGGTACGAGTCAGGAACAGGCTGTCGACTGACGACTTCTCACGCATAAATCATCCCTCAATGCACCACCAGGACTTCCCTGTTCGGTTGCTCATCCATAAGGCAGTTGCTTACAAGTGGCGCAACGCGAACGAATGCTTTCGCTGGGTAAAGCGCAATTACCTGTCTGCTCGCAGGTATTCTTGCAAAGTAATGGCTAAATGATGGCTCCTTTTGATTTGTTCGTCAAGGTTTTGACTTTTATCAAGGTGGTTGCCGTCGAGTTTCATAAGATACTCTTGTTGTGACGGATTGTTGACATGTTTTGCCGGTATTCTCAGATTTATCGAGAATAAGTGATGGCTTTTTGGAGTGTAGAAACAAAAATCGGAATTATCCTGCCGGGCAGGAAAACCTTTTTTGACAGAGGGATAGGAGCCGGCTGGCCGGCCCCTACAGGGGGATGGGGATCAGAAGTCGCCCTTGAGACTCACGGTGAAGTTACGCGGCTCGCCATAGAAGTTACCCCAGGAGTCGGTCCCGACGGTCTGGTAGTAGTTTTTGTCGAACAGGTTGTTGCCGTTCAGTGCCACGGTCCAGGTGTTGTCCACCCGATAGGCCAGGCGCGCGCTCCACAAGGCGTAGCCGGGTTGTTCCAGCTTGATTGTCTGGAGCCGGTAGTTGCTGCTTTGGGCACTGACGCCGCTGCCCACTGTCCATTTCGACAGGGCGCCGTCCAATTGGTAGTCACCCCATAGCCGGAACATATGCCGTGGCACATAGCTGGTGGAGGCCCTGCCTTCGGCCTGCGTGTCGATGTTGTTGAGGGTCTTGGTCTGGGTGTAGGTATAGCCGCCGAAGACTTGCAGGCGTTCCAGCAGTTCACCGCTGATCTCGGCCTCCAGACCCTGGGCGCGGACCTTGCCGGTGTCGGTGTAGCAGTAACCGTCGGCCGAGGTGCCGCACTGGGTGAGGTAGTCGGTTTGGGCAGCGTTTTTCTCGATGGCGCGGAACAGTGCCAGGGAGCTGTTGAGGCGCCCGTCGAACCATTCGCCCTTGATCCCCAGTTCGTAGTTCTCGCCGATCTTCGGCTTCAGGGCCGCGCCGCTGACGGTGGCGTAGGAGCTTTGAGGCTGGAAGATATCGGCGTAGCTGGTGTAGACCGACAGGTTGTCGTTGAGGTCATAGATCAACGCGGCGAAGGGTGTGACTTCGCCGGTTTCCTTGGTGCGCGCATCCTGTACGCTCCACTCGCCCCAGGCCAGGTTGTTCGATTGGCGGCGGTTTTCGAACCAACTGACGCGGCTGCCGACCACCAGCAGCAACGGCTCGGTCAGACGCAGGCGCAGGGTGGCGTAGGTGCCGTATTGAGTGGCGGTTTCCTTGACCGTGCCGCCGCGGTACATGTTTGGCCAGAACGTGTCGTCCGCCGGCTCCGGCAGGTGGTGATTGGGTTGGTAGAGGGGCTGGCGCTGGGGCAGGTTGCGGATCGCGTACACATCGTCCTGGCTGCCACGGCTGCCGTTGGCACCGAGGATCAGTTCATGCTCCAGGCCAAAGGCTTCGAACTTGCCGTCGATGTAGGCGTCCAGGCCGTAGTCCTTGTGATCGTAGTCAAACAGCGCGGCGTAGCTGTTGGCCGTGGGGGCCGGGTCGCCATAGGCCACGGTACCTTGGCTGGCGGCGTATTTGATGTCTTGCAGGTTGCGGCTGTGGACCGCGCTGACCTTGAGTTTCCAGTCGTCATTGAAGTGGTGGGTCAGGTCGGCGAACAGGGTGCTGCGCCGACTTTGCCAGTCATTCCAGGATTGGCCCAGGCACGTGGAGCGGCTCAGGCCGATGCTCTTGCCATCGCTGTAGCGCGGGATGCCGCCCCAGCAGGGCGTGGCATCGACGTCTTCGTAGCTGGCGCCGAAACCGAGGGTGGTATCGGGGGTGATATCCATGTCCAGGGCGGTGTAGAACGCCTGGTCCTGGCGCTTGGCGATATCCATGTAGGAAGCACGATTCTGCTGGCTGACCGCCGCCCGGCCGCGCACGGTGCCGCTGTCATTGAGCGGGCCGCCGGTATCCACTTCTGCCTTGTAGTTATCCCAGGTGCCGGCCGAAAGCGCGAGGTGGGTGGTGGGCTTGTCCTGGGGCCGCTTGCGCACAAAATTCACCGCGCCACTGGCGGTACCGGCGCCCTTGAGCATGCCGGCAGCACCCTTGAGCACTTCCACGCGGTCGTAGATCGCCATGTTGGCGCTGAAGCTGTCGGCCTGAACATAATCCTTGCCCATGTCCAGCGGCACGCCGTCGTACTGGTACTGCCCGAGCATCTTGAAACCCCGGGAGTAGAAGTACTTGCCGCCCATAGGCGATTCGTAGGTGGTGATCCCCGGCGTACGTTCCAGTAATTCATCAATGGTGTTGATGTTCTGGTCATCCATAAACGTGCGGGTCATCACACTCACCGATTGCGGGGTTTCCCGCAGGCTGTGTTGGCCCTTGCCAATGGTCACGGCGCCTGTGGTGTAGGAACCACTGCCCTCGGTGGTGGCGCCCAGGCGCTCGCCGGTGATGGTGGTGGCGCCTAGGTTCAGCGCGTCGGTTTGGCCCGTCGCTGGCAGCAGGAGCCAAGTGTTGTCGCCCTGGCGCTGGGCTTGCAGGTCCTGGCCCTGGAGCAGTTGGCCCAGGGCCTGCGGGCTGTCGAATGCGCCGGTCAGGCCCGAGCTGGTTTTGCCGGCCACGCTGCTGGCGTCATAAGACAGGCTGATGCCGGCCTGGCGGGCGAACTGGTCAAGGGCGCTGGCCAGTGGGCCGGGGGCAATATTCCAGGTGCGCGTCTGGCTGTCGCGAGTCGGCTCCTGGGCCAGGGCGGTGCCGGGCAGGGTGCTTGCCAGGCAGGCACAGAGCAGGGCGGCGTTGATGGCTTGGCGCAGGGGGGAACGCTGTGAGGGGAACGCTTGCATGAGCGCGGGTTGCTCCTGAAGGAAGTGGACAGAACGGGCCTGTTGATCGGCCTTTCCTTACAGGTCGAACGGCAATGAGAATTCACCTCATTTATTTTTCACGAGCGGGCGGTGCGCGGGGTAACCGTGACCCAATAGCGGCTGCGATAGGTGACACTGACCGGCAATGCCTGGGCGACCAAGGCCAGCACTTGATCGGTATCGCCCACCTGATAAGTGCCCGACACGCGCAGGCCGGCGACGGCCTCGCTGCAGCGCAACAAGCCGTGGCGGTAGCGGCCCAGTTCGCTGAGGAAGTCATCCAGGCGCATGTCGCGGGCGCTGATCACGCCGTCGCTCCAGGCCCAGGGGTCGAGGCCGTTGGCGGGCGGGGGATGAATCCCGTCGCGGTTGAACAGCACCTGTTCGCCGTGCTTGACCACCTGGCGGGCATTGCCTGATAGACGGTCGGCAAACACCGCGACGCTGCCCTGTTGCACGGCGAGCAGGGTGCCTTGAGGCTCCTCGCGCACCATAAAGCGCGTGCCGAGCGCCCGCAGATAACCGTTGTGGGTCTGTACCCAGAAGGGCCGTGGCGAACGGCCGTCGCGGCCGGTATCGATCAGCATCTGGCCCTGGCGCAGTTGCACCAGGCGTTGTTCGCGGTTGAACGAGGTGTCGATGGCGCTGGCGCTGTTGAGTTGGATACGGCTGCCGTCATCCAGGCTGATCCAGCGCTGTTCACCGGTGGTGGTGCGGTACTCGGCCAGCAGGCTGGGCAGCGGCGTGTAGTCGCGGCCCAGCCAGGTCAACCCGGCGCTACCGGCCACCAGGCCCAGCAGCTTCAAGCTCTCGCGGCGGCTGATCCGCCGGCGAGCGCTGTCCAGGGTCTGGCGACTGAGGTGGGCGGGCAGATGGCGCAAATCATCATTCATCGTCGCGACCCGCTGCCAGGCCTGCTGGTGCTCGGTGCTGCTGGCCAGCCAGCTTTCGAACGCGGCGGTGCTGGCGTCATCGGCGGTGTTGAAACGCAGCTTGATCATCCATTCAATGGCCTGGTCCACCAGGCGCGGATCAGCAGTCGGCATAGCGCAACCGATAACAGGCATGCAGCGCCTTGGCCAGGTCGCGTTCCACGGTGGCCTTGGACACGCCCAGACGCAGGGCGATCTGCGGGCAGGTCAGGCCGTCCAGTTGCGCCAGCAAAAATGCTTCGCGCACCCGTGGCTTGAGCTGGTCCAGCAGGCGGTCAATGCGCTCCAGGCTGTCGAGGATCAACAGGCGGGTTTCTGGCGAAGGGGCTTCGTATTCGGGGAAATGGGCCAGGCTGTCGAGATAGGCGCGTTCCAGTTCGCGCCGCCGATACTGGTCGATCATCAGGCTGCGGGCGATGCTGCTCAGGTACGCCCTGGGTTGCAGCAAGCTCTGCTGCTTGCGGCTATTGAGCAGGCGTACGAAGGTTTCCTGGGCCAGGTCGGCGGCATGCTCGCGACAGCCGGTACGCTGCTTCAACCAGCCGCGCAACCAGGAATGGTGGGTCTGGTAGAGCTGGCCGATTGCCGCATGATCCGGAGGGTAGTCGCTCGACATGGTCGTCCTGGCGCAGGCGTCTTAATTGATAACGGTTCGCATTCTAGGCGTGGCCTGTGGGATTGGGCAATCACCTATCTTCAGCTACCGCGCCGGCAAGCTGGTATCGGTGGCGCAGGTAGGACTAATCTACGGTTTTCCCTGGCGGATGAGCTGAGCATGATCGATCTCGCAACCCTGGCGGTTTTCTCCGGTTCCGTACTGCTGTTGTTGCTGTCGCCCGGGCCGAACATGGCCTTTGTCATCAGCCATGGCGTGAGCTACGGCTGGCGGGGTGGGGTAGCGGCTGGCCTGGGGATCGGCGTGGCGGACCTGCTGCTGACCGCACTGACCGCAACCGGCGTCACCGCCCTGGTGGCCAGTTGGCCCCCGGCCTTTGACCTGATTCGCTATGCCGGCGTGGTCTACCTGCTGTGGCTGGCGTTCAAGACCCTGCAGAAAAAACCGTCCCTGGACACCGCCCAGGTTGTGCGGGTACGCCTGGGCGGGGTGTTTATGCGCGCCATGCTCAACAGCCTGCTCAACCCCAAGGCGCTGCTGTTTTTCATGGTGTTCCTGCCGCAGTTCGTCAAGCCCGAGGCCGGCCCCATTGCCCTGCAACTGGTGCAACTGGGCTTGGTCCTGACGTTGATTGCAGGCGTGTTTCACGCAGTGCTGGGGGTGTTTGGCGGGGCGATCAGCCGGTTTTTCGCTGGCAGTGAAAAGACCGCAGGCCTGCAAAAATGGGGGCTGGCCACGGTGTTGACGTTGCTGGCCGTGCGCCTGGCGTTGATGCCGCGCACGGTGTAGCGGGCTTGTTGTGGCGAGCGGGCTTGTCGGAACGCCGCATCGCCCGCGCTGGGTGGCGGAGCCGCCCCAGAACCTGCCGGCGCGGTATGTCTGAAACAACCGCGGTGCCTGGAGTGGGGCTGCTACGCAGCCCAGCGCGGGGCAAGCCCGCTCGCCACAGGGTAAGTCGTCAGTTTCTGAAAGTTATGTAGATACCGATGGTCATCCCAGGCAAGCCCGCACAAGGGGAAAAGTCCGGTCTTCAGCCCAGCCGCGCCGCTGCCCTTGCGGTGATTTCGGCGCGGGTCTTGCGTGATTGCGCGGTGCGTTTGTTGGCCTCGTCCAGCACTGGCCGTGGCGCGGTGTCTGGGCGCCCGGCGTTGAAGGGCGGGGCCGGCGCATATTCGAGTTGCAACTGCACCAGTTGCGCGGCCGCCTCGCCGTACAACTCGGCGGCCAGGGTCAGGGCAAAATCGATCCCCGCCGTAATGCCGCCACCGGTAAACAGATTGCCGTCGCGCACCACGCGTTCCTGTATCGGGATCGCGCCCAGGGTGGCCAGCATGTCGTGATAGGCCCAGTGCGTAGTAGCCCGCCGCCCGCGCAGCAAGCCCGCCGCACCCAACACCAGCGAGCCGGTACACACCGACGTCACATAGCGTGCGGTCTGGGATTGTTGGCGCAAAAAGCCCAGGGTCGGCTCATCTTCCATCAACGGTCCTACCCCTGAACCGCCCGGTACGCAGATCACATCCAGCACCGGGCAGTCGTCGTAAGTGATGGTTGGACAGAGCACCAACCCGCTGCTGGAAGTGAGTGGCGCCAGGTCTTTCCAGATCAGGTGCAGCTTCACATCCGGCAATGACGCCAGCACGTCGTAGGGCCCGGTGAGGTCCAGTTGCTGGATACCGGGGAACAACACAAAGCCGATCTGCAAGGTCATGGTGAAACTCCAGGAAAGAGGATGGACGGCTTCACTCTAGTGGCCTAGGCTTTGGCGCATACGCCATTGAGCCCACGAATCACGCCAATCATGCCGAAAATCATCCATGTACTCGCCTTTGCCAATGTGCAGGTGCTCGACGTCACCGGCCCCTTGCAGGTGTTTGCCTCGGCCAATGACCTGGCGCGCCAGCAAGGCTTGCCGTTGCCCTATGCGGTCAACGTGATTGCCGCCCAGGCCGAGCCGGTGATGACATCCGCCGGCTTGGCCCTGGTGGCCGAGCCGTTACCTGCTACCGAGACGCCCTGTGACACCCTGGTGATCGCCGGCGGCTGGGGGGTGTATGGCGCCGCCGAAGATCCGGGCCTGGTGGAGTGGGTGCGGAACAAGGCCAGGCACTCTCGGCGCGTGACGTCGGTGTGTACCGGCGCATTCCTGCTGGCTGCCAGTGGCCTGTTGGACGGTTGCCGTGTCGCGACCCACTGGACGCGCTGCGAGGAACTGGCGCGCAAATACCCCAGGCTGCAGGTCGAGGCCAACCCGATTTTTATCCAGCAGGGGGCGGTCTGGACCTCGGCGGGGGTCACCGCCGGTATCGATTTGTGCCTGGCCCTGGTGGAAGAGGACCTGGGCCGCGCGGTGGCCCTGGAGGTGGCGCGGCACTTGGTGGTGTTTCTCAAGCGCCCCGGTGGGCAGTCGCAGTTCAGCGTCACCCTGTCCCTGCAAAAGGGCGGCAGCCGCTTCAGCGAGTTGCATGCGTGGATTGCCGAACACCTGCACCTGGACTTGAACATCCCGACCCTGGCGGCGGCGTGCGGCATGAGCGAACGCAGCTTCGTGCGCCATTACCGCGCCGAAACGGGGCAGACTCCAGCGCGAGCAGTCGAGTTGATCCGCGTGGAAACCGCACGCCGGCAACTGGCCGACAGCGCCGTAGCGATCAAGCGCATCGCCGCGCAATGTGGTTTTGGCAGCGAAGAAACCATGCGCCGCAGTTTTCTGCGCGCCTTGTCGATCACTCCGCAGGTTTACCGCGAGCGGTTTTCGGCGCCGGCTTGAGTCAGCTCAATGCTCGTGTGACAGCAGTGAAAACACCTGCAGGTCCTGATAACACCCCGCCCAGAACCCGGCCTCGCGCAGCACGCCCTCGCGAGTAAAGCCCAAACGTTCCAGCAACGCCTGTGACGGCCGGTTTTGGGGGTGAACCAGCGCTTCGACACGATGCAGTTGCATCTGCGCAAAGCCCCAGTCGAGCACGCTGCGCAGGGCCTCGCTCATCAAGCCGTGCCCCCGGGCCGACGGCGCCAGCTCGCAGGCCAGGGCGCAACTGTTCCAGTGGCGATTCCATTTGAACAGCCCGCAGGTGCCGATCAACCTGCCGTCATGCTCCAGGCCCCAGCGCGTGCCCGGATTGGCCTGGGTGCGCCATTGGGCGAAGGTGGTTATCAGGGTGTGGGCCTGGGATAGGTCGGTCATGGGGTCGATGCCAAACCAAGGCATGGCCTCGGCATCGCGATAGATCGCGAACAGCGCCGGGGCGTCGTTGGCGGTCAACTCCCGCAGTTGCAAGCGTTCGGTGCAGAGGGTGGGGAAGCTATTCAAGTCGAGTTGCCTGGTTGGCGGGAGTCATGCTCGTTCCTTGAGCACAGGAGCAGCGGTATATACCTGGCTTTTTTCGATTGTGAAAGAAGTCGAGGTTCTGTGCTGCCGATGGCGAGCGGGCTATTGTGGCAAGCGGGCTTGTTGTGGCGAGCGGGCTTGCCCCGCGTTGGGCTGCGGAGCAGCCCCAATAGGGTCACCGAGTTCCATCAGGCAGACCGCGATAGCAGGTTTTGGGGCCGCTTCGCAGCCCAGCGCGGGGCAAGCCCGCTCGCCACAACAAGCCCGCTCGCCACAGTCAGTGAGCCCAGCTCTGTAAAACCAGAGGATCAAGGCTGCCACACCGTTTTCTCCCCACTCAACTTACGATCCAGAAACGTCGCCGCGCTGATCAACGCCAAATGACTCAAGGCTTGCGGCGTGTTGCCCAAGTGTCGCGCCTGGCTGTCGAATTCCTCGGCATACAATCCCAGCGGGTTGGCATAGCGCAGCAGTTGCTCGAATTCCAGATGGGCCTTTTCCACTTGGCCTGCGCGAGCCAGGCATTCGACGTACCAGAATGAGCAGGCAGTAAACGCTCCCTCAGTGCCTTGCAGGCCATCAATCTGGCTGTCGTCATTGCGGTAGCGGTACACCATGCCGTCGCGCACCAGGCTTTTTTGGATGGCCTCCAGGGTCGACAACCAGCGTGGGTCGGTGGCCGCCACGAAGCGCACCAGTGGCATCAATAGCATCGAACCATCCAGGGCGGTGCTGCCGATGTGCTGCACGAAATGCCCGCGTTCCTCGTTCCAGAAGTTGTTCCAGATATCTTCATATATCGCCTGGCGGGTCTGGTCCCAGCGGGCGAACGGTGCCGGCAGCGAACGCTTGGAGGCCAGGCGGATCGCGCGGTCGAGGGCGACCCAGCACATCAGCCGTGAGTGCAGGAAGTGATGTTGCTCGCCGCGCATTTCCCAGATGCCGACGTCTTTCTGGTTCCAGGTCTCACACACCTGATCGACCACTTCCAGGGTGTGTTTCCAGCCCTCATGGGAGATGGCTTCGCCGTATTTGTTGACCAGGTACACCGCGTCCATCAGTTCGCCAAAAATATCCAGTTGCACCTGATCATAGGCCTCGTTGCCAATGCGCACCGGTTGCGCGCCGCCATGGCCGCTGAGGTGGGTCAACTCGGTTTCCGGCAACTGTTGGCGGCCGTCGATGCCATACAGGATGTTGATTTTCATCGGCTGCCCGCAGCAATCGCTGACGCGCCCGCGCAACCAGCGCATGTAGTCATTGGCTTCCTGGACAAAACCCAGGCGCATAAAGGCGTAGACGGTGAACGAGGCGTCACGGATCCAGGTGTAGCGGTAGTCCCAATTGCGTTCGCCGCCGGGGGTTTCCGGCAGGCCGAAGGTGGCGGCTGCGAGGATTGCGCCGTGCTTGCGCGAGGTCAGCAGCTTTAGGGCCAGGGCCGAGCGATTGACCATTTCCCGCCAGCGCCCGCGGTAGTTGGACTGGGCCAGCCAGCCGCGCCAGAACGCCAGGGTGCGCTGCAAGCACAGGTCGGTACCGCTGCTGTCGACGCGCACATCGTCCAGGCCGCCAAGGACAAATTCGGCACCTTGGTCCTGGTCCAGGGTAAAGCAGGCGACGGCGGCATCGTCCTCGATCTTCATGGGCAGGCTGCTGGCCAGGCGCAGGCTGGGCAGGCCTGGCGCCTCGAAGCACACATCAGCGTTATCCGCCGTGGCCCGAGTGGGCGCCCGGGCATAGTCATGACGTACCGCGCAGCGCATATGCAGGGTGGCCTTGCCGCTGACCACCCGCACACGGCGTATCAACAGGGGCAGGTCATCGACGTCGTCGCTGATGCTCAGCAGGTCGGTGATTTCCACCACCGCCTCATCGCTCAGCCAGCGGGTTTGCAGGACATTGGTGTCCGGCAGGTAGATCTGCTCCCGGCGCGCCTGGGGCAGGTCCGGGGTCAGTTGGAAGATCCCGGCGGCGGGGGAGTCCAGCAGTGAGCAGAAGATCGATGGGCTGTCGAATTCCGGCCAGCAGAAAAAGTCGATGCTGCCTTGGTCGTTGATCAGCGCTGCACTGCGCATATCGCCGATGATGCCGTGGGCATCGATGGCGCTTTGAGCTTCGTTTTTCAGATCAACCATTGTCTTTGAACTCCGGATAGAGACTCATGCCGCCGTCGATAAACAAGGTGCTGCCCACCACATAGTCGGAGGCATCACTGGCCAGCCAGACCACGGCGTTGGCCACATCTTCGACGTCACCGACGCGGCCATAGGGGATCAGTTTCAGCAGCGCCTGCTCGGCATCGCCCTCGGTGGCGGCGCGGTTGATCGCCGTGCGGATCGCCCCCGGCGCGATGCCGTTGATGCGGATCCGTTGGTGGCTGACTTCCTGGGCGAGGCTGCGCATCAACATTTCGACGCCGCCCTTGGAGGCGGCGTAGTTGACGTGGCCGGCCCATGGGATCAACTGGTGCACCGAACTCATATGGATGATCTTGCCAGCGGCCCGGGATACCCCCGCTCGCACGCCCTGGCGGTTGAAAATACGCAGGGCGGCGCGGGCGCAGAGGAACTGGCCGGTGAGGTTGACGCCGATCACCGCGTTCCACTGCTCAAGGGTCATGTCACTGATGGCGGCGTCTTTTTGCAGGCCGGAATTGGCCACCAGAATGTCGAGATGACCGAAGGCGTCCAGGGTCTGCGCAAACAGGCGCTCGACGTCATCCTCCCTGGACACATCGGCGCCGATGGCCAGGGCCCGGCCACCGCCCTGGTTGATCTGCGCCGCGAGGGCCTGGGCGGGCTCTGCCTGGCGGTTGTAGTTCACCACCACCGCCGCGCCGGCCGCGGCCAAAGCCCTGGCGGCGCCCGCGCCGATGCCGGAGCTGGCGCCGGTGACCACGGCCACTTGTTGTTCCAACGAGATGCGCATTGTCCACCCAACCTTTTTTCCAGGAGTCCATTGAGCTGACTGACCGTGCGCGGCACAAGTTCAGTGGTTTGTCTGGAATGCGACGATGGCTGTCTATATCTATCGTTTTCGCCAATGGGCTTTTAGTTAGAATCACCGGCTTAACGACGTGAGACGCTGCCCATGACAACTGCGCACCGGCCCTGGCTTGAGGCTTATGCCGACAACTACCGCAACGACGAAGTGGTCCATCCCCATTGTCATACCCAGGCGCAACTGATTCACGGCGTCACCGGGGTGATGGTGGTCAGTACGGCCCAGGGCAGTTGGCTGGTGCCGTCCGGGCATGCGTTGTGGGTCCCGGCCGAGACGCCCCACGAAATTCGCATGGCCGGCGAGGTGCACATGCGTACGTTGTTTCTTATGCCCGAGGTGGAGCCTAGTCTTGGGCGCACTTGTCAGGTGATCGAGGTTTCAGCGCTGCTGCGGGAGCTGATCGTGGCCGCCACACTGATTGCCGGTCAGGTCAACAACCCGCGCCTGCTGGCGATGGTGGAGTTGATCCGCATGGAGTTGCTGGCCGCGCCGGTGGTGGCCATGCACGTGCCGGTGCCCGGCGACGCACGGCTGGCCAGGTTGTGTACGCGGTTTATCCGCAACCCGGCCGATGACAGCAGCCTGGAGTCCTGGGCCGACACCCTGAACATGAGTGCGCGCACCCTCAGCCGGATTTTCCAGCGTGAGCTGGGCATGAGCTTTGGCGAGTGGCGCAAGCGTGCGCGCCTGGCGTTGAGCCTGAAGTTACTGGCTCAGGGCGCTTCCATCCTGGAAGTTGCACTGGAACATGGTTATCAAAGCCCCAGCGCGTTCAGTGCGATGTTCCGTCGTTCGCTGGGGTATCCGCCGAGTCATTTCCGCCCCGGGGCCTGATGTTGCTTCATGTAACCCTATTGTCCATTTGGCGACGATACATGGCCCTGGCGCGGGCGAATCTGCCAGGGCGCATGCCTAATCTGCAAAGCTCATTCTTCAGCGAGCTTTGTGATGCCCAGCCTTGTCGTTCATCCCCCCACTAGCAATCGATTCCCGGCAGCCCTGACCCTGCTTTTGCTGGGCGCGCTGGCCGGATGCAGCGGCCTGCCCGACGAACCAGCAGCGCAGTTGATGGCCCAGGCGACAGCGCAATTGTCCAGCGGGTCGGCAACCCAGGTGCTGCCCCAGCGCTGGTGGCAGCTTTACCGCGACCGGCAGCTGGATCTGTTGGTCGAGCAGGCCTTGAACCACAACAAAGACCTTGAGGCCGCCGCCGCTCACGTCGACGCGTTGCTCGCCCGCCTGGAGCAGGTCGACAGCCAGCGCCAACCCTCGACCTTGCTGACTTACGGCGTGGGCTACGGCCGCAGCCGCGACGACCAGACCCTGGCCCAGGCAACCGGTGAACGTGCCGATGCCGAGTGGAGCCATGCTCCCGGATTCTCCCTGAGCTACACCCTGGACCTGTGGGGCGAAGTGCGTTATCGCCTGGCCGCCGCTCGCGCCAATGCGGATGCGGCGCGGGCGCTAGAAGATGAATGGCGGGTGATGGTGGCCGCGCAGACCACACGGGCCTATGCCCAGGCGTGCGTCTATGCCTTCAGCAGCCAGGCGCAGCGTCATTCGGTGCAGGTGTTGGAGCGCAGTGTCGAAGTCACTCGCAAACTGCAGGAGGCCGGCGCGGCCACCGCCCTGGACCTGGCGCGCCTCAATGGCCTGCTGGAAGAAACCCGTGCGCCGTTGCCCATGTTGACTGCCCGCCATCAGGCAGCCCTGTATGAATTGACCGTGCTAAGTGGCATGCGGCCCCAGGACGTGGCCCGCAACAGCTGTGCCCGGCCTCCGCAATTGCAGGCGCCGCTGCCCGTGGGAGATGGCTGGGCGCTGGTGCAGCGGCGTGCCGATATCCGGCGTGCCGAGCGCCAACTGCAAGCGGCCACACTGGCCATTGGCGTCGCCCGCACCGAACTGTACCCGCGGGTGACGTTCGGTGCCGCATTGGAGTCTTCCGCGAGCAGCCTGGGCAAGTTGGGGGACAGTGAGGCGCTGGTGTATTCCGTGGGGCCGTTGCTGTCCTGGCGCTTTCCCAATCGCGGTGTCGCCCAGGCCCAGGTGGGGCAGCGCCGGGCCCAGGCGCGCGAGGCCCAGGCGCGTTTCGACGCCACGGTGCTCAGCGCGTTGAAACAGGTCGAACAAGCCCTGGCGCTGTACCAGGGCGAGCAGCAGCGCCACCAGGCCCTGCAAGCCGCGCTGGACAACAGCCAGCAGGCATTTGAGCTGGCTACCCGCAGTTACCGGGCCGGTGCCCTCGATGCCCTGCAATTGCTCGACAGCGAGCGCAGCCTGGTCAGCCTGCAGGCCACCCTGGCCCAGGCCGACCTGCGCTTGATCAACCGCCAGATCGACCTGTTCCAGGCTCTGGGTGGCGGCTGGCAACGTGACGATCAACCCCAACCCTTACCCCTTGCTGCCCTTGGAGCCAAGCCATGAACCAGGCTGTTGAACCCGCCATCCTGCAATCCACTCCCAGCTTGATGCAGCGCCATCGCCGCGCACTGCTCACAGGCGCATCCCTGGCGACGCTGCTGGGGGTGGGGCTGTTTGCCGGGTATTGGTGGCAGTGGGGGCGATTCCTTGAAGAGACCGACGACGCCTACGTGCGCGCCGACTGGGTCGCGGTCAGCCCGCGCATCGCCGGCTACGTGGCTCAGGTGCTGGTGGAGGACAACCAGCCGGTCAAGGCGGGCGATGTGCTGGTGCAACTGGATGACCGGGACTTTATCGAACAGTTGCGCAGCACCGAGGCGAAGTTGCAGCAAGCCCGGGCAGCGGCGACGGCGCGCCAGTCCAGCCTGCATACCCTGGACGCACGGTTGGGCGAGCAGCAGCAACGCATCGCCCAGGCCCAGGCGGCCTTGAATAGCAGCGAGGCCGAGGCCCATCGTGCTCGCCTGGACTACCTGCGTTATCGCGATTTGGTGGACCAGCAGATTGCTACCCGTGAGCGCCTGGAAACTGCCAGTGCCGGCCAGGCCAAGGCGCTGGCGGCGGTTAACCAAGCCCACGCCCAAGTGGCCCGGCAGCAGGCGCAGTGCCAGGTCCTGCAGGCGCGTCGCCAACAGGCCCAGGCGCGTATCGCCGAATCCCAGGCCCGGGTGGGCGAGGCCCAGGCCAATCTGGCCCTGGCCCGCAATGCCTTGAATGACACGGCGATCCGCGCGCCGTTCGACGGGGTGGTGGGCCAGCGCAAGGTCCGTCGCCAGCAGTATGTGATGCCAGGCCTGCCGTTACTGGCGGTGGTGCCGGTGGAGCAGGCCTATGTGATCGCCAACTACAAGGAAACCCAGTTGCAGCACATGGCGCCGGGGCAATCGGTGGATATTGCGGTGGACAGTTTTGCCGGCCAGCGCTGGCGCGGCCAGGTGGAAAGTATCGCGCCCGGTTCCGGCGCGGTGTTCGCCTTGTTACCGCCGGACAACGCCACCGGCAATTTCACCAAGATTGTGCAGCGCTTTCCGGTGAAGATCCGCCTGGTCGTGGATGAGGCCAATGCCCCCGCGATCTTGCCGGGGATGTCGGTGATCGCCACGGTGGATACCCGTCCGGCCCGCCAGCAGGACAGTTCCCATGGTGGCTGACGCGCGCAGCACCTCGACGGTATCGTTTCGCGCCTGGGTCGCGGTGATCGGTGGTCTGTTCGGTTGCTTCATGGCTGGCATGAACGTGCATGTCACCAGTGCCGCGCTGCCGGAAATCGAAGGGGCCCTGGGGGCTACGTTTGAGGAGGGTTCGTGGATTTCCACGGCCTACCTGGTGGCGGAAATCATCATGATCCCGCTCACCGCGTGGCTGGTGCAGGTGTTCTCGTTGCGGCGGGTGATGCTGTGGGGCTCTGGGGTCTTTCTGGTGGCCTCGGTGGCCTGCTCGATGGCGCCGAACCTGCCGGTGATGATCATCATCCGGGTGATCCAGGGGGCGGCGGGGGCGGTGCTGATTCCGTTGTCGTTCCAGTTGATCATCACTGAACTGCCCGCCAGCAAGATTCCGTTGGGCATGGCGCTGTTCAGCCTGGCCAACAGTGTGGCCCAGGCCGCAGGGCCGTCTATTGGTGGCTGGCTGACCGATGTCTATTCGTGGCGCTGGATCTTCTACCTGCAACTGTTCCCCGGCATCGCGCTGTTGGCGGCAGTGGCCTGGTCCATCGATCGCCAACCGATGAACCTGGGGTTGTTGCGCCAGGGCGACTGGCTGGGCATCGCGTGCATGGTGCTGGGCCTGGGGGCGTTGCAGATCGTGCTGGAGGAGGGCGGGCGCAAGGATTGGTTCGGCTCGGCCTTTATTGTATGGATGAGCCTGGCGGCGGTGGTCGGGCTGGCAGGGTTTATCAGTCGCCAATTGTGGGGCAGCAAAAGCTTTATCAACCTGCGGTTGTTGGCGCACTACAACTTTGGCGTGGCCAGCGTGGCGATGTTTATCTTCGGCGCCAGTACCTATGGCCTGGTGTTTCTGGTGCCCAACTACCTGTCCCAGATGCAGGGCTATAACGCCAGCGAAATTGGCATCAGCCTGATTGCCTACGGCATGGTGCAACTGGTGCTGGCGCCGTTCCTGCCACGGCTGATGAAGTGGTTGAGCGCGAAAATCCTCGTGGCTTCAGGTTTCGCGATCATGGCGTTGGGCTGTTGGATGGGCGCGCATTTGTCGGCCGACAGCGCTAGCAACGTGATCATCCCCTCGATCGTGGTGCGCGGCATCGGCCAGCCGTTGATCATGGTGGCGCTGTCGGTACTGGCGGTGCATGGGCTGGCCAAGGCCGAGTCTGGCTCCGCTTCGGCGGTATTCTCGATGTTGCGCAACCTGGGCGGCGCCGTGGGCACGGCCTTGCTGGCACAGTTGGTAGTGGTGCGCGAGCAGGTGCATTCGGCGCGGATCGGTGAGTCGCTGAACATTTTCGAGCCAGCCTTGCAGCAACGCTTGCCGGGCGGCGGTTTGCTACAGGAACAATGGCCGGAGCACCAGCAGGTGCTGGGGTTGCTGGACCAGAGCGTACGGCACCAGTCATTTTTGATGGCTTACAGCGATGCGTTTTACCTGGCGTGTGTGGCGTTGACGTTGTGTGCGGTGGCGGCGCTGTTGTTGCGGCGTACCTGAGCCTCGTTTCCAGGGGGTAGTTGTGGTGAGGGGCCTACTGTGGTGAGGGGGCTTGTTGTGGCGAGGGGGCTTGTCCCCCGCTGGGTTGCGCAGCGACCCCAAAAAATGGGCCTGCTGCGCAGTCCAGCGGGGGACAAGCCCCCTCGCCACAACAGGCCCGCCTTGCCACCGCAGTCAGGCCACAGGCTTCAAGCCCCGAAGCAGCAGATCCAAGCCTTGCAGCGCTTGCTCCAGGCATTCATCCGGGTGTTCGGCGTGGGCAATCCATTGCGCCGTATCCACCAGGCTGCCATTGATCAATCGGGCCAGCGCCAGGCTGGGAGCCTGTTCAATCAATCCGGTTTGCATCAACCCCTCCAGCAGCCGGCGCAAGGATTCGATGCATTGCTGCTGGGCACCGACGTCAGCACCCAGTACCGCCGGTGCATCTTGCAGCACAATGCGCTGGATTTCCGGGTCCTGGGCCATGCGCAGATAAGCGCGGCAGCGTTCGCAAAAACCGTCCCAGGAGTTTATGGCCTGGGCACTGATTTGTTGCAGGTGCTCATCCATTTCGCCGTCGAGTTGCGCGACGACCGCCGCCAGTAGCCCTTTTTTGTCGCCAAAGTGATGGTACAACGCCCCTCGCGTGAGGCCGGCGCGGGCGGTGAAATCGTCCATCGAGGTATTGGCAAAACCTTGGGTCGCAAAGGCGTGGCGGGCGCTGGCTAGCAAGCGGGCGCGGGTTTCTTCGATCATCTCGGCGCGGGCTCGGCTCATGGAAAACGCTCGTTCTAGTCGGATGGGTAGTTGACATACGCTGCGTATGTTACTCATGATTTGTCACATACGCACCGTATATCTTTTGCCCGGATTGCATTGAATGGCAAGCTCCAGGGCTCCCAGCAAGAGGTCACGCACCATGGCAAACCCCTACGCCGAGTTGTTCCAGGCGCCAGGTTCCAGGGCTTTTGTATCGGCCGGCATGCTCGCGCGCATGCCGATTTCCATGACCGGTATCGGGTTGATCACCATGTTGTCCCAACTGCGTGGTGGTTATGGGCTGGCGGGCGCGGTGGCGGCCACCTTTGCCTTGGCGACGGCGTTTTGCGCGCCCCAGGTTTCACGGCTGGTAGACCGTTACGGTCAGGGCCGCGTATTACCGGTGGCGGCCATGATTGGCGGGGGAGCGTTGCTGCTGTTGCTGCTGTGTACCCGCTTGCAGGCGCCGGATTGGACCCTGTTTATCTTTGCCGCACTGGCCGGTTGCATGCCCAATATGTCGGCCATGGTGCGTGCGCGCTGGACCGAGATCTATCGTGGTCAGCCCCGGTTGCAAACCGCCTTTGCCCTGGAATCGGTGCTTGATGAGGTGTGCTTTATCCTTGGTCCGCCGTTATCGGTGGGGCTGTGCGTGCTGCTGTTTCCCGAAGCCGGGCCGCTGGTGGGCGCGATCTTGCTGGCGGTCGGTGTAACCACCTTCGTTCTGCAAAAACAGACTGAACCGGCGATTCACGCACAGCTTGAGCAGCAGGGCCGCTGGTTGATCACCCAGCCTTCGGTATTGGTGTTGATGATCCTGCTGATGGCCATGGGCACCATTGTCGGTGTGGTGGACGTGGTCAGCGTAGCGTTCGCCCAGCATCAGGGCCAACCGGCGGCGGCGAGCATTGTGCTGTCGGTGTATGCCATTGGCTCGTGCCTGGCGGGGCTGGCTTTTGGTGCGTTGAAATTGCATATGCCGTTGCCCCGGCAGTTCCTGCTCTGTGGCCTGGCCACGGCGTTGACCACGCTGCCGTTATTGTGGGTGGGGGATATCCTCGGGCTGGCGCTGGCGGTGTTTGTGTCCGGGTTGTTTTTTGCGCCGACGCTGATTGTGTCCATGGCGCTGGTGGAGCGGGTCGTGCCCCCCAGCCGTCTGACCGAAGGCATGACCTGGCTGATCACCGGCCTGAGCATCGGCGTGGCCATCGGTGCGGCAAGTTCCGGCTGGATGATCGATCAATATGGCGCCCCCAGCGGGTTCTGGGTGGCGCTGATGGCCGGTGCGGTGGTGCTGGCGGCCGCCGTGTTGGGCTACCGCCGCCTGGGATGAGTCACCCCAGGGCGGGGTGACTGTCCGTAGCGTGATGACGCAGGAACTCGTTCAACGCCTGGCGCGTCAGGTCGTTGAGCGTGACCTTTTTCTGCGTCGCCGCCAGCGCCGCGGCCAGGTGCAGATCATGGCCGACCCGCACATTGAATGAGCCTTTGCATGGTTTTTCCGGTGCCTGGCCGAGTGTCTGGCACGTAGCCAGGTAATCCTCCACGGCTTCGCGAAAGGCCGCTTCCAACTGGGCCACGGTCTGGCCTTCGTAGCTGACCAGGGCGCGGATAAACAGCAGCTTGCCGAACAGGCAATTGTCCTCGACGCTGGCTTCTATGGAGCCGATGTAGCCTTTGTGTTTCAACTGGTTGCTCATTGAAGCAAGCCTCCTGATTCCAACTGTTCAATGATCTGGCGCCGAATGTAGTGTTTCAGCTCATTGCCAGGGTGGGGCTTGTGCAGGGTGATCATTGCACTCGGGTCGCCGATGTCGAACTTGACGCGGCTCCCAGCCCCTTCGATTTGTCGATAACCCAGCCAGCCCAGCAACGTGATGAGCTCAGGCCAGGTAAATGCCATCTGCAGGTTGAGCAGTTTGGCGAGCAGCTTTTCATTTTTGGACACGGCGTTCCCTGCGTGTAACTAAATGTAGTTGCAAATGTGGTTGTGCGTCAATGATAGGACCTCTTCGCGGGCTTCTCCCGGCTTTGATGTAACGCCCGATGACTGCACTCGCCTGCGCTAATTTTTCCCGTCTGGATTCGTTTTATAGGGACGACGTGCCTTTGTGCTTCCTGCCTATTGCTCCGGATCCCAAGAAATGAACGCTGAAGACTCCTTGAAACTTGCTCGCCGGTTTATCGGGTTGCCCCTGGACAAACGCCAGATGTTCCTCCAGGCGCTGCAAAAAGAAGGGATCGACTTCTCGCGTTTTCCGATTCCGGCCCAGGTCGAGGCCGAGGATCGCCAGGCGTTGTCCTACGCCCAGCAGCGGATGTGGTTTCTCTGGCAACTGGATCCGGCCAGCGCAGCCTACAACCTGCCGGGCGCGGTGCGTCTGAAGGGACGTTTGAGTCTGCCAGCGATCGAGCAGGCGTTTGCCAGCTTGATCGCACGGCATGAAACCCTGCGCACAGTGTTCCAGCGCCAGGCCGATGAGCGCCTGTTGCAAGTGCCCTGCGAGCCTGCGTTGGCGATTGAACCTCTGGATCTTTGCAACTTGCCGCTGGCCGAGCGCGAACAGGCGGTGATGGCCGCTGCCACCGCACAATCGCTGCAGCCCTTCGACTTGGCCACTGGCCCGCTGCTGCGTGTGCAATTGCTCAAGCTGGCCGAGCAGGAACATGTGTTGCTGTTGACCCTGCATCACATCGTTTCGGACGGCTGGTCGATGAACGTGCTGATCGACGAGTTCATCCGTTGCTATGACGCCTTTGAGCGCCAGCAGTCGCCGCAACTGCCGGCCCTGCCGATCCAGTACAGCGACTACGCCCTGTGGCAGCGCCGCTGGCTGGAGGCAGGGGAGCAGGCGCGGCAACTGGATTACTGGCGTGAGCAACTGGGCGATGAGCACCCGGTGCTGGAGTTGCCCCTGGACTTCCCACGCCCAGCGGTGGCCAGTCATCAGGGCCAGCGTTATGAGTTCGCCGTGCCGGCGCAATTGGCCGAGGGCGCGCGCTTGCTGGCGCGCCAGCAGAACGTGTCGTTGTTCACGGTGTTGCTGGCCGCCTTCAAGATCCTGCTGTTTCGCTACACCGGCCAGACCGACCTGCGGGTGGGCGTGCCGATTGCCAACCGGCACCGGGGTGAAACCGAAGGCTTGATCGGCCTGTTCGTCAACACCCAGGTCATGGCCGCGCACGTCGATGGGCAGGCGCGGGCCAGTGACTTGCTGCAGGTGCTCAAGGACGTGGTCAATGGCGCCCAGGCCCATCAGGACCTGCCGTTCGAGCGCCTGGTCGAGGCCCTCAAGCCGGAGCGCAGTCTGAGCCACACGCCGCTGTTCCAGGTGCTGTACAACCACCAGCCGCAAGTGGCTGATCTTGAGGCGCTGGTGCTGGAATGCGGCCTGTCCCTGAGCCTGGTGGAGTGGCAAAGCCGCACCACCCAATTCGACCTGAGCCTCGACACCTGGGAGAAGGGCGGCAGCCTGTGCGCCGCGCTGACCTTCGCCACGGACCTGTTCACGCCCGCCACCATCGAACGCATGGCCCGCCATTGGAGCCACTTGCTCGGCGGCATGGTCGACAACGTGCAACAGCGTGTGGCCGAGTTGCCCATGCTGGATGCTACGGACTACCAGCAGCAGATCCATGACTGGAACGCCACCGCCTCTGAGTACCCGCAACAGCGCAGCATTCATCGACTGATCGCCGAGCAGGTGGAGCGCCAGCCCGACGCCCTGGCCCTGACCTATGGCGCCAAGACCCTGAGCTATCGCCAATTGGACCGCCAGGCCAATCAACTGGCGCACAAGCTGATCGAACTGGGCGTGGGCCCCGAAGTGCGGGTTGGCGTGGCCATGCAGCGTTCCGACGCCTTGATCGTCGCCTTGCTTGGCGTGCTCAAGGCCGGCGGCGCCTATGTGCCGCTGGACCCGGATTATCCCGCCGACCGTGTCGCCTACATGCTCGCCGACAGCTGCGCCCAGGTGCTGCTGACCGAAGCCGAGCTGCTCGCCGACTTGCCCGAGACCCAGGCCCAGGTGCTGTTGATGGATCAGTTGGTCGACTACCCGCTGACGGCACCCGTCACGCAAGTGGAGCCTGACAACCTGGCCTACGTGATCTACACCTCCGGGTCCACCGGCAAGCCCAAGGGCGTGGCGATTGCCCATGGCAACGTACTGGCGTTGATCCACTGGTCGCAGCAGGTCTACAGCCGTGAAGATATCCAGGGCGTGCTGGCCTCGACCTCTGTGTGTTTTGACCTGTCGGTGTGGGAAATCTTTGTCACCCTGGCCAACGGCGGCTCGCTGATCCTTGCGCGCAATGCCCTGGAGCTGCCGGACTTGCCGGCCCGCGACCAGGTGCGCCTGATCAACACCGTGCCGTCGGCGATAAACGCCTTGCAGCGTGCCGGGCAGATCCCCGAGAGCGTGCGCATCATCAACCTGGCCGGCGAGCCGCTCAAGCAATCTGTGGTGGATCGTCTCTACCAGCAGCCGTCGATCAAACAGGTCTATGACCTGTATGGCCCGTCCGAAGACACCACCTATTCCACCTGGACGCCCCGCGAAGCCGGCGGCCAGCCGTGCATTGGCCGACCGTTGAGCAACACCCAGGGTTACATCCTCGATGCCGATTTGCAGCCCGTACCCACCGGGTCCGCTGCCGAGTTGCACCTGGCCGGTGCCGGGATTACCCGGGGCTATCTCGGCCAGGCAGCCTTGACCGCAGAAAAATATGTGCCCAATCCGTTTTCCACTAGCGGCGAGCGCCTGTATCGCACCGGCGACCTGACCCGTTATCGCCCTGACGGTGTCATCGAATACGTTGGGCGCATTGACCATCAGGTGAAGATCCGTGGCCTGCGTATTGAGCTGGGGGAAATCGAGGCGCGTCTGCTCAGTCACCCGCAGATCAAGGAAGCGTTGGTGATTGCCCAGGATGGCCGGATGCTGGTGGCCTACGTGGTGCCGGCGGCGATGCCGCAGGATCAAGCGGCATTCGAACAAACCTTGCGCGTGCACTTGGCCGAGACCTTGCCCGAGTACATGCTGCCGACGGTGATCATGGCCTTGGCGCAATTCCCCGCGACCCCCAACGGCAAGCTGGACCGCAAGGCCCTGCCACGGGCCGGCGAGGCCAAGGTGCAGGCGTTCAGCGCGCCTCAGGAGCCCCGGCAATTGCTGCTGGCCGGAATCTGGCAGGACATTCTGGGCCTGCCGCAGATCGGCCTGGATGACAACTTTTTCGAGCTGGGCGGCGACTCCATCGTGTCGATCCAGGTGGTCAGCCGCGCCCGTCAGGCCGGCCTGCAACTGGCGCCCAGCGACCTGTTCCGTCACCAGACCCTGCGCAGCCTGGCCGCTGCCGCCCGCGAAGTATCGACGCGGGCCATTGAGCAAGGACCGGCCCAGGGCCCGGTGCTGCTGACCCCGGTACAACAATGGTTTTTTGCCCAGGATATTCCCGCCCGCCAGCACTGGAACCAGTCGCTGTTGCTCACCCCCCGTCAGTCGGTCAACGTCGCGGCACTGAGCGCCGCGTTGCAGGCGCTGGTGGCACAGCACGATGCCTTGCGCCTGCGTTTCGTCGAACGTGGGGACGGCTGGGAGCAAGTGCACGCGGAATCGGCCACGGTGGATTTGTGGCAGCGCCAGGCCGCCAGTGTCGAGGCCTTGCGCGAGCAGTGTGATCTCGCCCAGGCCAGCCTGGATCTGCAACACGGCCCGTTGATGCGGGCCCTGCTGGTGGACATGGCCGACGGCAGCCAGCGCCTGTTGCTGGTGCTGCATCACTTGGTGGTGGATGGGGTGTCCTGGCGTGTGCTGCTGGAAGATCTGCAGCGCGGTTACGCCCAGGGCGTGGCCGGCGAACCCCTGGTGTCGGTGCATAAGACCAGCGCCTACCAGCAGTGGGCCGCGCGCTTGGATGATTACCGCCGCAGCCCGGCGCTGCTGGCCGAGTTGCCGTACTGGCGCGAGCAATTGCAGGGCGTGGCAACCGACTTGCCTCGGGATAACCCGCAAGGTCGGCAAACCCAGGCAGTGGCTGAGCATGTCCGCCTGCGCCTGGGCCGCGAACAGACCCGGCAACTGCTGCAACAGGCGCCTGCGGCCTACCGCACCCAGGTCAACGACCTGTTGCTGGCAGCCCTGGCGCGCACGATCTGCCAATGGACCGGCCAACCCTCGGCGCTGATCCAGCTAGAAGGTCACGGTCGCGAAGAGCTGTTCGACGATATCGACCTGACCCGCACCCTGGGTTGGTTCACCAGCCTGTATCCGGTGCGCCTGACCCCCAGCAGCGAGCTGGGCGCCACCCTCAAGGCGATCAAGGAGCAATTGCGCCAAGTGCCCCGCAAGGGCATTGGCTACGGCGTGCTGCGCTACGGCGCTGCGGCTGACGAGTTGGCGGCGCTGGCCCAGCCACGGATCACCTTCAATTACCTGGGGCAGTTCGACCAGCAGTTTGGCGAGGATGCGCTGTTCGTACCGGCCAGCGAAGGCGGCGGCCAGGCCCAGAGCCTGGAGGCGCCTCTGGCCAACTGGCTGAGCGTGGAAGGGCGGGTATACGCCGGCGAGCTGGAACTGGACTGGAGCTTCAGTGGCGAAGTCTATCGGCGCCCGACCATCCAGGCCCTGGTAGATCACTGCGCCCAGACCTTGCACGCATTGATCGAACATTGCCTCGATCCACAACAGGGCGGCGCCACGCCTTCGGACTTTCCCCTGATCAGCCTCGACCAGGCGCAACTGGAAGGCCTGGGCCTGCCCCTGGCGCAGATCGAGGATCTCTATCCGTTGTCGCCGATGCAGCAGGGCATGCTGTTCCACAGCGCTTACGACGCTGGGGGCGGCGCCTATATCAACCAACTGCGCCTGACCATCGATGGCCTGGACGTGGAGCGGTTTGGCCACTGCTGGCAAGCGGTGCTGGAGCGCCATGAAGTACTGCGCGCACGGTTTGTCTGGGAAGGCCAGGCGCAGGCGTTGCAAGCGATCCAGCGCTCGGTGCAACTGCCGCTGACGGTGCTGGACCAGGCCCCCGACGACCTCGACCGATTGGCCCTTGAACAACGCGAACAAGGCTTCGATCTGCACCAGGCACCCTTGTTGCGCCTGATGTTGGTGCCGCTGGCGGCCCAGCGTTATGAACTGATCTACACCAGCCATCACATCCTGATGGATGGCTGGAGCAACGCACAGTTGCTTGGTGAAGTCCTGCAACGTTACGCAGGGCAGGTGCCTGCGCCGGTCAGCGGGCGCTATGCCGACTATGTGGGCTGGCTGCAGGCCCAGGACGCTCACGCCAGCGAGCAGTTCTGGAGTACACAACTGCAAGCGCTGCCTGCGCCGACCCTGCTGGCCAACGCCTTGCCGACGCCGCACGCGGGCAGCGGTCACGCCAGTCACCACCTGCTGCTGGATGCCAGCACCACGGCGCGCCTCGGGGAATTTGCCCGGCACAACAAAGTCACCTTCAACACCCTGCTGCAAGCGGCATGGGCGATTTTGCTGCAACGTTATTGCGGCCAGCCAAGCGTGGCCTTTGGCGCCACGGTGGCCGGGCGTCCCGCCCATTTGCCGGGGATCGAGCAGCAGGTCGGGCTGTTTATCAATACATTGCCGATCATTTGCAGCCCGGATGCCACCCATAGCGTCGCCAACTGGCTGCAACAGGTGCAGGCGCACAGCGTGGCCCTGCGCGAGTACGAGCACACGCCGTTGTACGACATTCAGCGCTGGGCCGGGCAGCCCGGCAGCGCACTGTTCGACACCTTGCTGGTGTTCGAAAACTACCCGGTGTCCCAGGCGCTGCAAGCCGGCGCTCCGGCCGGCTTGAGCTTCAGCGGGCTGCACAACCATGAACAGACCAGCTATCCGCTGACCCTGGGCATCGAGCTGGGTGAAACCCTGAGCCTGGACTTCAGCTACGCCCGGGCCGACTTCAGCCCGCAACAGATACACGCTATCGGCACGAGTCTGCTGCAGTTGCTTGAGCAGTTTGTCGAGGATAACGGCCAGGCATTGGGCAACCTGAGCCTGCGCGATCCAGCCTTGGAGCAAGGCGCAGTGCAGCCGGCGCTCGACCCGCTGCTGGCGCACCAGCGTATCGAACGGCGCGCCGCGGCGACCCCGGATGCCCTGGCCTTGATCAGCGGTGACGAGCGCTGGACCTACACCGAACTCAACCAACGCGCCAACCGCCTTGCCCATCGCCTGCGCGAGCAGGGTGTGATGCCCGGCCAGCGAGTCGGGCTGGCGGTGCGTCGCGGTGGGGCGATGATTGCCAGCCTGCTGGCGATCCTCAAGGCCGGCGCTGCCTATGTGCCGCTGGACCCTGATTACCCGGCCCAGCGCCTGGCCTACATGATTGATGACAGCGCCATGGACCTGCTGCTGCGCCAGCCCGGCGTGCTCGACGACGTCTTGGCCGATGCCCGCGTGCCGTGCCTGCTGCTCGACGGTTCGGAGCGCGACTATCCGTGCACCAACCTCGTCAACCTGGCGCTGGCCGAGCACTTGGCCTACGTGATCTACACCTCCGGCTCCACCGGGCAGCCCAAGGGCGTGTCCATTGCCCATGGCGCGCTGCGCGAGTTCTGCACGGTAGCCGCCGAGTACTCGCAACTTACCCCTAAGGAGCGGGTGCTGCAGTTCGCCACGTTCAGCTTCGACGGGTTTGTCGAGCAATGCTTCCCACCGCTGTGCGAAGGCGCCTGCCTGGTGCTGCGCGGTGACGACACCTGGGACACCGCGACCCTGTACGAGCAGATCATCGAGCACGGTGTGACCCTGGCCGACTTGCCGGCGGCATACTGGTTCCTGCTGGCCCAGGACTGGGCCGCAGACCCGCAGCGCAGTCGCGGGCAATTGCGCCAGGTGCATGTGGGGGGCGAGGCGATGTCGGTGGAAGGGCTCAAGCTCTGGCATGCCGCAGGCCTTGGCAGCGTGCGCTTGCTCAACACCTATGGCCCGACCGAAGCCACGGTGGTGTCCAGTACCCACCTGTGCCAACTGAAGGATGCCGACGCGGCCAATGGTGTGCCGATTGGCCGTGCCTTGCCTGGGCGGGCGCTGTATGTGCTCGACCGCGACGCCAACCCGCTGCCCGATGACGTGGTCGGTGAGCTGTGCATCGCCGCGTGCGAGGGCTTGGCCCAGGGTTATCACCAGCGTCCGGCACTGACCGCCGAGCGCTTCATTCCCGACCCCTTCGCCGCCGTGGCCGGCAGCCGCCTGTACCGCAGTGGCGACCTGGCGCGCCGGGACGCGGCGGGGGTGGTGCATTACTGCGGGCGGATCGACCATCAGGTGAAGATCCGTGGGTTCCGTATCGAACTCGGCGAAATCGAGTCGCGCCTGCTGCAACAACCCGGTGTCCGTGACGCAGTGGTGCTGGCCCATCAGGGCGCAAGCGCCCAGCAACTGGTGGCCTATGTTGTGCCGGCGCAGGCCGAGCCTGCGTTGCGCGAGCGTCTCAAGGCCAGTCTCAAGGCGAGCATGCCGGACTACATGGTGCCCACCTACTGGATGCTGCTCGACCACTTGCCACTGACCCCCAATGGCAAACTCGACCGCAAGGCTTTGCCTGCGCCGGACGCCAGCCTGTTGCAACACGATTACGTGGCACCGGTCACGGCGCTGCAACAGCAACTGGCGGCTATCTGGCAAACCGTGTTGAACCTGCCGCGCGTGGGGTTGAACGACAACTTCTTCGAGTTGGGCGGCGATTCGATCCTGTCGATGCAGGTGGTCAGCCGAGCCCGTCAGGCGGGCCTGCACTTCACCGCCAAGGCGCTGTTCGAGCAGCAGACCATTCAAGGCCTGGCCAACGTAACCCGCAGCGGCGATGGCTTGCCGAGCATCGACCAGGAACCGGTAGCCGGTGGCATGCCCTTGCTGGCGGTACAGCAGGCGTTTTTTGACGAAGATATTCCCCAGCGCCAGCACTGGAACCAGTCCGTGCTGCTGACGCCCCAGCAGCCTTTGGACAGCGCACGACTTGCCCAGACCTTGCAGGTGCTGGTCGCCCATCATGATGCATTGCGCCTGAACTTTAAGCACGACGGCGAGCAGTGGGTTGCGAGCCACGGCGAGTCTTTGCACCTTGAGTTGTTGTGGCAGCACCGGGTCAGTACTGAAGCGCAACTGCAGGCCCTGGCCGACCAGGCCCAAGCCAGCTTGGACCTGCAACAAGGCCCGCTGCTGCGCGCGGTATTGTTCGATAAGGCCGATGGCAGCCAGCGCCTGCTGGTGATCATCCATCACTTGGTGGTCGATGGCGTGTCCTGGCGCATCCTCCTGCAAGACCTGCAGAACGCTTACCGCCAGCCAACCGTGGGTTTGCCGGCCAAGACCACCGCGTTCAAAACCTGGGCCGAGCAGTTGCAAGGGCTTGCCCGCAGCCCTGCGCTGCAAACCGAGATTGCGTTCTGGCAATCACTGGAGGCAACCGACAACCATCTGCCAGGCGCCAAGCCAGATGCCAGCCTGCGCAGTCGCGATGGCGTGACGCTCAACACCCGCCTGGATGCCGACCTGACCCGGCGCCTGTTACAGGAGGCACCTGCGGCCTATCGCACCCAGGTCAATGACCTGCTGCTGACTGCACTGGCGCGGGTCATCACGGGCTGGACCGGGCGCCGCGAAGTGCTGATCCAGCTCGAAGGCCACGGTCGTGAAGAGCTGTTCGACCATCAGGACCTGACCCGCACCGTAGGCTGGTTCACCAGCCTGTTCCCGGTACGCCTGGCACCTGCCGAGGCGCTGGGCGATTCGATCAAGCAGGTCAAGGAGCAACTGCGCGCTATTCCCAATCGGGGCGTAGGCTTTGGCGCCTTGCGTTATCTGGGCGACGCTGCCGTGCAGCAAACCCTGGCAGCACTGCCGGTGCCGCGTATTACCTTCAACTACCTGGGCCAGTTCGACAGCAGCCTCGAAGGCGAGCAAGCGGCCTTGTTCGTGCCCAGTGGTGAACACGCCGGGCTTGAACAACATCCGGATGCGCCGCTGGGCAACTGGTTGACCCTCAACGGCCAGGTGTTCGATGGCGAGTTGTGCCTGGGCTGGACCTTCAGCCAGCAGATGTTCGACGCCGCGACCATCCAGCCACTGGCCGATGCCCTGGCCGTGGAACTCAAGGCGCTGATTGAGCATTGCACGACCCGTGGCGAACACGGCGTGACGCCGTCGGACTTCCCGCTGGCGGCGTTGACCCAGGTGCAAGTGGACACGCTGGCCGACGTGCCGGCAGCCATCGAGGACATTTATCCGCTGTCAGCCATGCAGCAAGGCATGTTATTCCACAGCCTGCTGGAGCAAGGCGGCGGCGATTATGTCAATCAGATGCAGGTCGGTATCGAAGGCCTTGATCCCGAACGCTTCCGTGCGGCGTGGCAGGCGGTGGTCGATGTTCATCCGATCCTGCGTACGGCCTTTGCCTGGCAGGGTGGTTTGCAGCAACCGGTGCAGGTGGTGCACAAGCAGCTTGAAGTACCGTTCAGCGTGCTCGACTGGCGTAAACGCAGCGATCAACCGCTGGCACTGCAAGCGCTGGCCGCTGCCGAGCTGGCCCAGGGCTTTGACTTGAACCAGCCCGGGCTGTTGCGCCTGGTGCTGGTGCGCCTGGATGAGCGTCGTTGCGAACTGCTCTACACCCACCACCACATCCTGATGGATGGCTGGAGCAACTCCCAGCTGTTGGGCGAGGTGCTGCAACGCTACGACGGCCAGGTGCCGACGCCGTCGGTGGGGCGTTATCGCGATTACATCGCCTGGCTGCAACGCCAGGATCAACAGACCGGGCAACAGTTCTGGAGCGCCAACTTGGCGGCACTGGAAGAGCCGACCTTGCTGGCCCAGGTGGTCAGCCTCCCGGCGCCGCGCAGTGGCCATGGCGATCATTACCTGACGCTGGATGTGGCGCAAACCCGCCGCCTGGGCGAGTTTGCCCGCCAGCAGAAAGTCACCCCCAACACCCTGGTGCAGGCCGCGTGGCTGCTGTTGTTGCAACGCTATACCGGGCAGGACAGCGTGGCCTTTGGCGCCACGGTTGCCGGTCGCCCGGCTGATCTTGCGGGTATCGAGCAGCAGGTTGGGCTGTTCATCAACACCTTGCCGGTGATTGCCAGCCCGCGCCCCGAGCAAACCGTCAGCCAATGGCTGCACGCCGTACAGGCGCAAAACCTGGCCCTGCGCGAGCATGAGCACACGCCGTTGTTCGATATCCAGCGCTGGGCCGGGCACAGCGGTGACGCGCTGTTCGACAGCCTGCTGGTGTTTGAAAACTACCCAGTGGCCGAAACCCTCAAGCGCGGTGCGCCCCAGGGGCTGGTGTTCGGTGAGGTACGCAGTGTCGAGCAGACGAACTACCCGCTGAGCCTGCTGGTCAGCCTGGGTGAGACCCTGACGGTGCATATGCGCTTTATCCAGGCGCATTTCAGCGAGGGCACCATCGATGAACTCAGCGAGCATTTCAGTCACCTGCTGCTGGGCATGCTCGATCAGCCCGAGCTGGCGCTGGGTGACTTGTCGATGCAAGGTGCGGCCCGTCAACGGCAGGTGGTCGCACAATGGAATCCGCCAGCGGTGGATTACCCGCGCGCGCAGTGCATTCATCAACTGTTCGAAGCCCAGGCCGAGCGGGCCCCCGAAGCCGTCGCCCTGGTATTTGGCCAACAGTCGCTGACCTATGGCGAGCTCAACCGCCAGGCCAACCAACTGGCACACCGGCTGCTGGCCGAAGGTGTCGGGCCGGACCATCTGGTGGGGATTGCGGTGGAGCGTGGCTTACCGATGATCATCAGCCTGCTGGCGATCCTCAAGGCCGGTGGCGCCTACGTGCCGCTGGACCCGGCGTACCCGGCCGATCGCCTGGCGTACATGATGCAAGACAGCGGCCTGCAGTTACTGATTACCCAGGCGCCGCTGCTCGGCGCGCTGCCGATTCCGGGCGGTGTGCAGGCACTGGTGCTGGAGGGCGAGGCGGGCTGGTTCGCCGGTTATCCGAGCCACAATCCACCCGCGTCGGCGGGGCCGGACAACCTGGCCTATGCGATCTACACCTCCGGTTCCACCGGCAAGCCCAAAGGCGTGATGGTGGCCCATGGCGCCCTCGGCAACTTCATTGCGAGCATGGCCCGCGCACCGGGGCTTGCCGCGGGTGAGCGGATCCTCTCGCTGACGACGTTCTCGTTCGACATCTTCGGCCTGGAAATCTACCTGCCGCTGACCGTCGGCGCCTGTGCGGTGCTGGTGGACAAAGACACCACCCTCGACCCGGACGCGATCCTCAACACTGTCGCGACCCAGCGCGTCAACACCCTGCAAGCCACGCCCTCGACCTGGCGCATGTTGCTCGACAGCCCGCAGGTGGCGGCGTTGCAGGGCTGCACCTTGCTCTGCGGTGGCGAAGCCCTGGCCGATGAACTGGCGGCACGCATGCTCGCCCTCGGCGGCGCGGTATGGAACCTCTATGGGCCGACCGAAACCACCATCTGGTCGGCCGCCCATCGCCTCGACGGCCAGCCATGGCTGGGCCGACCCATCGACAACACCGCGTTGTACATCCTCAGCCAGGACGGTGCACTGGCCCCGGTCGGCGTGCCCGGCGAGCTGCTGATCGGCGGTGATGGCCTGGCCCGTGGCTACTTCCAGCGCCCTGGCCTGACTGCCGAGCGTTTCCTGCCGGACCCATTCGGTGCGCCCGGCCAGCGTCTGTACCGCACCGGCGACCTGGCGCGTTATCGCGCCGAAGGGGTGATCGAGTACCTCGGACGCCTGGACCACCAGGTGAAAATCCGCGGCTTTCGTATCGAACTGGGGGAAATCGAGGCGCGCATCCAGGCCCAGGACACGGTGCGCGAAGCAGCCGTGGTCGCCCTCGATGGCCCCAGCGGACCACAACTGGTGGGCTATGTGGTGCTCGCCGAACCTACCGATAGCACCGAACAACAAGCAGCGTTGCGCGAGTCGATCAAGGCCGCCCTCAAGCTGCAGTTGGCCGACTACATGGTCCCGACACACCTGGTGTTTGTCCCACAGATGCCCCTGACCCCCAACGGCAAGCTGGATCGCAAGGTCCTGCCGGCCCCGGACGTCAGCCAAATGCAACAGGCCTATGTAGCGCCGGTTTCGCCGCTTGAGCAGCAATTGGCCGACATCTGGCAGGACGTGCTCAAGGTCGAGCGCGTGGGGCTTGGCGACAACTTCTTCGACCTCGGTGGGCATTCCCTGCAAGTGGTGGTGATGCTGTCCCGCGTGCGGGCGGTACTTGGGGTGGACGTGGCGGTGAAGGACTTTTATGCCCAGGGCAGCCTTGGGGCCTTGGCCCAAACGTTGGCCGGCGCGGTCCAGGACGACGGCCTGGGCGATGACTTTGACCTGATCTTCGATGCCCTCGATGAGCTGGAGCAGGAAAACCTGGAGGCAAGCAATGCTTAACAAAACCGCGGAACTGGTGGCGCGCATCAAGGACTTGAGCGCACCCAAGCGCGCGCAACTGTTCAGCAAGCTGGAACAACAGGGCGTCAATGTCGCGCGTTTTCCGATTGTGCCAGCGAGCGAAACCGGGCCCCAGCAACTGTCGTATGCCCAACAGCGGCAATGGTTTCTCTGGCAGTTCGACCCCAAGGGCAGTGCCTATAACATCAGTGCGGCGCTGCGCTTGAAGGGTGAGCTGGATGTGGAGGCGCTGCAATCGAGCCTGTCGCAGGTGCTGGCGCGCCATGAAGGGTTGCGCGCCGGGTTTGTGCAACAGGATGAGCAGGTGCGTTGCATTATCCGGCCCATCGAAGCGCTGGAACTCGCGGTAGAGGCGGCGGCGGGCGACTCCGAGTCCGCCATCAAGGCCTTTGTCCAGGCGCAGATTAGCCAGCCGTTCGATCTGCAACACGATCTGCTGCTGCGTGCCGCAGTGTTGCGCCTGGCGGACGATGAGCATGTGCTGGTGCTGACGTTGCATCACATCATCACCGATGGCTGGTCGATGCAGATCATGATCGATGAGCTGCTGGCGCTGTACATCGCCCAGGTCACGGGCACGTCTTGTGAGTTGCCGGCGCCGGTCATTCAATACGCCGACTACGCCGCCTGGCAACGACAGTGGCTGGAGGCGGGGGAAGGGCGTCGGCAGCTGGATTATTGGCGCGCCAAGCTGGGCAGCGAGCACGTGTTGCTTGAGCTACCAGTGGATCGCCCACGCCTGGCGCCGCCGGACCAGCGCGGCGCGACCCTGCCGCTGGCGTTGGACCGCGCCTTGAGCGACGGCCTCAAAGGCTTGGCGCAGCAGCAAGGGGTGAGTCCGTTCATGCTGTTGCTGGCGTCGTTCCAGGTGCTGTTGCACCGCTACAGCGGTCAGTCGGATATCCGGGTCGGCGTGCCCACCGCCAACCGCAACCGGGCCGAGACAGAGCGGGTCATCGGCTTTTTCGTCAACACCCAGGTGATGCAGGCCACGCTCGACAGTCAGCAGCCGTTTGCCGACTTTGTGCAGACGGTCAAGGCGGCCGCGCATGAGGCCCAGACCTGGCAGGACTTGCCGTTCGAGCAATTGGTGGAGGCGCTGCAACCCGAGCGCAATAGCCTGTACACGCCGTTGTTCCAGGTCATGTTCAACCACCAGATGGAAGGGGGGCGGTTTGCCGATGGCCAGCCCGTGGGCGGGCTGCTGTGTACTCCAGTGGACTCGCAGAACCTCAGTGCACCGTTCGACCTGACCCTCAACACCTTCGACGGTCCCGACGGCCTGTCGGCGGCGCTGACCTATGCCACCGATATCTTTGACGCCTCGACCGTCGAGCGCATGGCGCGGCACTGGCAGGCCTTGTTGCAGGGCATGGTCGATGATCCCCGGCAACGCATTGGTCAATTGCCGATGCTCAGCGCCGCCGAACAACACCTGGCGCTGCAAACCTGGAACGCCAGCGTCGCCGACTACCCCCGTGACAGCGCCATCCACCAGTTGATCGAGGCCCAGGCTGCCCGCACCCCGGATGCGCTGGCGCTGGTGTTTGAGACCCAATCGCTGACCTTTGCCCAGCTCAACCAGCAGGCCAACCGCCTGGCCCATCGTCTGATCGAAAGCGGTGTGGGCCCGGACGTGCTGGTGGGCATCGCGGTGCAACGCAGTGTCGAGCTGGTGGTCGGGCTGCTGGCGATTCTCAAGGCCGGCGGCGCCTATATCCCGCTGGATCCGGCGTACCCCGAGGATCGCCTGGCCTACATGATGCAAGACAGCGGCCTGGCCCTGCTGCTGACCCAGGCACCGTTGCTGACGCGCTTGCCGATCCCGGCCGGGGTCACTGCGCTGGCCCTGGACCAGCCGGCTGCGTGGCTCGATGGCTACAGCGTGGAAAACCCGCTGCCGCGCAGCACCGCCGAACACCTGGCCTACGTGATCTACACCTCCGGCTCCACCGGCAAACCCAAAGGGGTGATGGTGCGCCATGGCGCCCTGACCAATTTTGTGTGCAGCATGGCCCGTCAGCCGGGGCTGGACGCTGATGACCGGTTGCTGTCGCTGACTACCTTTTCGTTCGATATTTTCGGTCTGGAAATCTACGGGCCGTTGCTGGTCGGCGCCACCCTGGTGTTGACCGGGCAGGACATCAACCTCGACCCGCAAGCCTTGCTCAGCCTGGTCAAAGAACAGCGCATCAGCGTGTTGCAAGCCACGCCTTCCACGTGGCGCATGCTGCTCGATCACCCCCAGGCCGATGCCCTCAAGGGCTGCAAGCTATTGTGCGGCGGCGAAGCACTGCCCCTGGAGCTGGCGACCCGCCTTTTGGCGCTATCGCCCCAGGTGTGGAACCTCTACGGGCCGACCGAAACCACCATCTGGTCGGCGCAGTACCCACTCACACAAACCCAGCCACAGCCGTGGCTCGGCGGGCCGATTGCCAATACCAGCCTGTTTATCCTCGACGATAACCTGGCACCGGTAGCGGTCGGGGTCGCCGGCGAGTTGTTGATTGGCGGCGACGGCCTGGCGCGGGGTTATTTCCAGCGTCCGGCACTCACCGCCGAGCGCTTCCTGCCCGACCCGTTCGGCGCTCCCGGTGCGCGCCTGTATCGCACCGGTGACCTGGCGCGCTACCGCGCGGATGGGGTGATCGAGTACATCGGTCGGGTGGATCACCAGGTGAAGATCCGTGGGTTGCGGATCGAACTGGGGGAAATCGAAGCGCGACTGCTGGAGCAACCACAGGTGCGCGAAGCGGCCGTGGTGGTGCGGGACGTCGCAGGCCATCCGCAGTTGGTGGCGTACGTGGTCGCCATGCAAACGGTGGGCGATGAGCAGGCTCTGCGTGACGCTTGCAAGCGACAGCTCAAGGGCGACCTGCCGGAGTACATGGTGCCCAGCCATTGGGTCTTCCTCGATAGCCTGCCGCTGACCCCCAACGGCAAGCTCGACCGCAAGGTGTTGCCGGCGCCGGATGCCAGTGCCTTGCAGCAGCATTACATCGCGCCGCGCAACGCTCTGGAGCAGCAGATCGCCGAGGTCTGGCAACAGGTGCTGGGCCTGGCGCAGGTGGGGGTAAGCGACAACTTCTTCGAGTTGGGCGGGCACTCGTTGCTGGCCACCCAGGTGATCGCCCGGCTCAAGCCAATCCTGGCCAGCAACCCGGGCTTGCGTGACCTGTTCAATGCTCCGGTGCTGGAAGACTTCGCCGCCTTGCTGGCAAGCCGCTCGGCCGCGCCAGCGGCGCAGATTGTTTTGCACGCCCATGGCCCGCGCAGCACGGCGCCCTTGTCCCTGGCCCAACGCCGATTGTGGGTAGCCGAGCAGTTTTCAGCCGGAAACGGCGCGTATGGCATGCCCTTGGCGCTGCGCTTGCGGGGCGAAGTCTCGGTGCCGTTGCTGATTGAAAGCCTCAAGTGCGTGGTGCAGCGCCATGAGGTGCTGCGCACCGCTTATGTCGCCGACGATGACGGCGATCCCCTGGCGCTGATCGCGCCTGACGTGAATGTGGACTTCGCCCTGGTCGACCTGTCGCACCTGGACCGGATCGAACAGGAGGCCCAGGTCGCCCAGGCCACCCTCGACAACACCCGGCGCCCGATCAACCTGGCACAGGCGCCGTTGTTCCGTGGGCAGATCCTGCGCCTGGGCGCCCATGAACATGTGCTGCTGTATTCGATGCACCACATCATCTCCGATGGTTGGTCGATGGCAGTGCTGGTGAGTGAACTGGTGCAGCACTACGCCGCGCTTAAGCAGGGGCGTGGCATCGAGCTAGCGCCGCTGCCGGTGCAATACAGCGACTACGCCCAATGGCAGTTGGAGCTGGAGCAGGCCGGGGTATTGCAGCAACAGGCCGGCTATTGGAAGAACGCCCTGGCCGGTCACCCTGGGCAACTGCTGCTACCGACAGACTTTATGCGGCCGCCGATGCCGTCGTTCGAGGGCTCCAGCGAGTCGTTCAGCGTGCCGCCGGCATTGGGCGAGGCACTGAAAAGCCTGTGCGCACGCCAGGGCGTCACGCCTTACACCACGTTGTTGGCCGCATTCCAGGTGTTGCTGCATCGCCTGGGCGCCAGCGACGACCTGTTGGTGGGTGCCGATGTAGCGGGGCGCCAACATGCCGAGCTGGAAGGCTTGATTGGCTTCTTCGTCAACATCCTGCCCCTGCGTTCGCGCTTCGACGCCAAGGCGCGGTTCAGCGATTTCCTCGCTGCTGCCCGGGAAACCACGCTTACGGCCTTCGAGCACCAGGACCTGCCCCTGGACATGATCGCCGAAGCCAGCAACGTGCCGCGTCACAAGGGCTTCAACCCCTTGGTGCAAGTGCTGTTTGTGATGAACAACCTGCCGGTGCACAGCGCGGGCCTGGCCGACATTGCCGTGGAAATGGTGCCCAGCCTGGGCGGTTATTCGAAGTTCGATATGGCGCTGTTTATCGACGAAGAGGACGGGCAGTGGCAAGGCACCTGGCAGTACGCCAATGACTTATTCAAACAAGAGCGCATCACCGAACTTGTGAGCGCCTGGATGGGAATTCTTCAACAGATTGTCATGGATCCAGACATCCGATTAGGGGACATCATCATGCCGTCGAATACCGCTGTTGCTCCTGCCGCACCTGCCAGCCCGAAGGCCGACAAGCTGGGCAAGTTCCTCAAGAAACCGTCGAGCCCGGTGGCCAGGGCCCCGTTGCCGGTCATGCGTGAATCGCTGTTGAACGCCGACCAGGTGTTCCCGTTGCTGATGGAGCCCAACGATCCGGGGCTCGACCTGGTGACCTGGGTCCAGGCCAATCGCGCCCTGGTCGAAGAGAAACTCGCACGGCACGCGGGGATCCTGTTCCGTGGCTTTGCCATGCGCGATATCCACGACTTCGAGGCCTTTGCCGAAGCGGTCCAGCCGGGCCTGTACGGCCAGTACGGCGACTTGCCGAAGAAAGAGGGCGGCAAGAACACCTACCGCTCCACGCCTTACCCGGAAAAGAAAATGATCCTGTTCCACAACGAGAGCTCGCACCAGGATCGTTGGCCACGCAAGCAACTGTTCTTCTGTGAGCAACCGTCGCCCGTGGGCGGGGCCACGCCGGTGGTCGATTGCCGGCTGATGTACCAGCGCTTACCGCAGGCGTTGCGCGATACCTTCGAACGCAAGGGCCTGCTGTATGTGCGCACCTTCGCCGACAAGCTCGACGTGTCCTGGCAGCACTTCTTCAAGACTGAAGATCGCGCCCAGGTCGAGCAGCGCTGCGCCCTGGCCGGTATCCAGTGGACCTGGCTGGACAACGACGAGCTGCAAATCCGCACCCCGTGCCCGGCGATCATCACTCACCCGACCACCGGCGAAAAAACCTTCTTCAACCAGGTGCAACTGCACCATATCTACTGCCTGGACCCCGACGTGCGCGACGACCTGCTGGGCCTGTTCGGCGCCGAGCGGATGCCGCGCCACGTGTATTACGGCGACGGCAGCCCGATTGAAGACGCGGTGATGCAGCAACTGGGCGAACTCTACGAGGCCTGCGCGGTGCGCTTTGACTGGCGCAAGGGCGATGTGATCCTGCTGGACAACATGCTCGCCGCCCACGCCCGCGACCCTTTTGAAGGCCCGCGCAAAATCGTCGTGGCCATGGGCGAAATGATCGAACGGCGCGACTTGGAAACGGTAGCGCCCTCCACACGTATGCAAACTGAAGGGACTGACGCATGAGTACGCTTAACGATGCAGGCCTGGCGCTGCTCGCCGAACAGCAACAGCGGGTGCTGGACGCCCAGGACGGCGCGAGCTGGGGCGATATCGCGCACCTGCTGACGATCCAGATCAGCGGCGCACTTGACGTGCCACGCCTGCAAGCGGCTTTAAGCGGTTTGCGTCAACGGCACGCTGCGCTGGCCGCTCGTTTGGCGAACGCCCCCGGTTACCGTGGACTGCGGCAGTTCTTTGCTGGTGGAGCGGCGAATGAGGCATTGACGGTGGATGAGGCCAGCGACACGGCGCAGGTCTTGGCGCTGTGGTGCCAGCGCCCGGTGAGCCTGGCGTCCGGGATGTTTTTCGAGGGCCTGTTGCAGCGTATCGACACCCAGCAGTGGCAACTGACCCTGGGCCTGGCGGGTTTTGTCGGCGATCAGGCGAGCCTGGGGATTCTCTATCAAGACCTGTGCGCGGCCTATGAGCAGGGCAGTTGCGGTGTGGACGAGGAATTGGGGCAGTTTGCCCAGTACCTGGAATGGCACGCAGAAGTCGTGCTTGACGAAGATGCGCACACCGCCAAAGCCTATTGGCAAGCCTACCTGCCGGGAGCAGGCGCGCTGGCGCCGGACTTGCCGGGCCGCTACGCCAATACCGTGCAGGGCAACGCTGCAGGCCGGTCCTTGAGTAGCGACCTCGACCCGGGTGTGTTGGCGCGTCTGGGCTCGCTCGCCACCCAGCACGACACCCAACTGACCACGCTCTTGCAAGCCGCGTGGTGGGTGCTGCTGGCGCGGATCAGCGGGCGCGAAGGGTTTGTCGCAGGCCTGCGGCATGACGCGCGCCAGGACTATGAGTTCTTCGCGCCGACCGTGGGCCTGCTGGAAAGAACCCTGGCGCTGAACCTCAACCTGGCGCCGACGGCCTCGTTCAGCAGCGTCTTGGCGCAGACGGCGGGCGTGCTGGACAGCCATGGCACCTGGCAGGAATATGCGCCGCTCGACGCTGGCCTGCCGCTGACCCACGGCTTTGGCGTGCGCCAGCAACCAGCAGCGCGCACGCTGGGCACCAGCACCTGGCGCTGTGCCTACCGTGCGGATATTCGGCCGCTGTTCGAACTGGCGTTGGCCGTCCGTGTGGAGGAGGGCGGTGCCGTCACTGGCCTATCGTTGGACTATGCCGCGGCCGTGTACAGCCAGGCCGCGATGCAGACGCTGCTGGCGCAGTATCAAGTGCTGCTGGCCAGTTTGCTTGAGCAGCCGGAGGCAGCTATCGCCACCCTGGGTCTTTTGGGTGATGCCGAACGCCAACGTCTACTGGCCTTCAACCCTGCGCCACAAATGCTGGAAGAGCGGGTGCTGTTGCCCGAGCATATTCGCAACTGGGCCGAAATCACCCCGGATGCAGTGGCGCTGGTCGCGGGCGATCAAGCCTTGACCTATGCCGAGCTGGATGTCGGCGTGCGTCAACTGGCCAGCCGCCTGCGCGAACATGGCGTGACCTCGGGAAGCATCGTCGCCCTGGCCTTGCCACGCGGTGTGGCGCAGGTGCAGACCATTCTCGCCGCCTGGCGCACAGGTGCCGCCTACCTGCCCCTGGACCCGAGTTGGCCGGCGGCGCGCCAGGCGCAATTGGTGGAACAGGCTGGCGCGCAACTGCTCGTCACCCAGGGCACGGCGCTGGATGGATTGGGCTGCGCGGTGCTGGACCTCGATCAGCCGCTGCCGACGTCGCTGCCGGAGGGGCCCAGCGCAAACCTGCAAGGCCATGACGCGGCCTATGTGCTGTTTACCTCCGGCACCACCGGGGTGCCCAAGGGCGTGGTGGTGGAGCATCGGCAATTGCTCAACTATGTCGCGGGTGTCAGCAGTGAGCTGGACCTGGCCGCCTGCCGGCACTTCGCCCAGGGCTCCACGGTCGCCGCAGACTTGGGCAATACCAGCCTGTTCGGCGCGCTTTACCACGGCGCCACCCTGCATATCGCTGATGAAGCCACGATGCAGGACCCGCAGGCCTTTGCGGCATTCATCCAGACCCAGGGCATCGACTGCCTGAAGATCGTGCCGTCCCATCTCGCCGCCTTGCTCGAGGCGCCGCAGCCGCAAGTACCGGCCACTCTGATCCTCGGCGGCGAAGCGATCGGCCAGGGGTTGGTGGAGCGCATTTTCAACCTGCGTCCCGATTGCCGCCTGTTCAACCACTACGGCCCCACCGAAACCACCGTCGGCGTCGCAGTGCATGCCATCAGCCCGCACGACTTGCAGCAACTGGGCATTCCCCTGACTCGGGTCCTGCCCAACAACCAGTTGTTCATCCTCAACGAGGGCCAGCAACTGGTGGCCTGCGGTGAACTGGGTGAGCTGTACATCGGCGGACAGCAATTGTGCCGTGGTTATCTCAACGACCCGGCGCAGACCGATGCAGCATTTATCAGCAGCCCGTTTGCCCCAGGCGAGCGCCTCTACCGCAGCGGCGACCTGGCCCGCTACCTGCCCCAAGGCGGTATTGCGCTGTGTGGCCGGCGCGACCACCAGGTGAAGGTGCGCGGGTTCCGTGTTGAACTGGCAGAGATCGAACAATGCCTGCTGCGCGCCCCTGGGGTGAGCGAAGCCGTGGTGGTGCTGGCGCAGGATGAGCCGGTAGCCTTTGTACTGGCGAGCCAGGACGCGCCTGCTGACTGGCTGCACACCCTCAAGCAGCACATGACCGAGCACTTGCCGGCGGTGATGGTGCCGCGTCAGTACCACGTGGTGCAGCACATGCCGCGCCTGGGCAATGGCAAAGTCGACCGCCAGGCGTTGCAGCGCCTGGAACTGATCGAAGAGGACGACAACTTCGTCGAACCCCAGGACGCCCTCGAGGCCCTGCTGGCCAGCCGCATGGCCCAGTTGCTGGGGCGCGAACGCTTGAGCCGCGACCGCGACTTCTTTGCCGCCGGCGGCCATTCGCTGCTGGTGATCAAGTTGGTGGCGGGGATTCGCAAACTGCTGCACTGCGAAGTCCACCCAGGCATCGTGTTCGACCACCCAAGCCCCGGCGCACTGGCCCAGGCCCTGCGTGCCCAGGAAGACAGTCCCGGCCAACTGGAGAAACTGGCCCAGGCACGTTTGCGCCTGGATGCATTGAGTCCAGAAGAGAAGGCCGCCTTGCTGGAAAGGGCGCGCCAACAGGCGGCTGTGCAGAGCTGAGGCAGTGGCGGGCGCTGGCGATTAGTCAGCGCCCGCAGTTTTTATGTTGTTGCGAGCGATTCTCATAAATTGTAGTCTAGCGCCCCCTATGTGTGCCCTGCACACGGATGCTCATGGAGTGTGCATTTGGATCATCTGGATCGGTTGTTTCGCCTCTACCATCGCGAACTGCAGCAGATTGCCTACCGGCGCCTCGGTGACCGGGAAATGGCGGCCGACCTCATGCAGGACGCGTTCGTACGCTACGTCGGTCTCGACCGGCAGCAGCGCACCCATACCATCACCAATCCGCGATTTTTCCTCATTCGCGTCATGCGCAACCTGATCATCGACCTGGGCCGTAGCCGCACGCGACGTGGGCCTGTGGATTCGCTGGAAGATGTGCAGCACGAGCTCCTCGACCCATGCCCGGGCCCCGCCGCACTGGTGGAAATGCGCCAGCAACTGCAACTGTTGCAACAGGCGCTGGGAGAATTGTCCGAAAACAGCCGCCAAGCCTTGCTGCTCAACCGCCTCGACGGCTTGGGTCATGCGGCGATTGCCTCGCGACTCGGGGTGTCTCCCAGCATGGTCAGCAAATACATCATGAGCGCGGTGCTGCATTGCGCCCGGCGTCTTGGGATGACCGAGTGACACTGAATAAACCTTCGCCACTGTTGACCGAGCAAGCGTTGCAGTGGCTGGTCGACCTGCATTCGGGCACCGCCGAGGCACCCACGTGGGAGGCCTACCTGCAGTGGTGCGAAACTTCGCCCGAACACCAGCGCGCTGCCGAGGCGGCGGAACGGTTGTGGGAGAGCCTGGGCAGCGCGCTGGAGCGTCCACCCGGATCGTCACGCCGCTTGCTGCAACTGGGGCTGGTCGTCGCGTTGGGCCTGGCCGGCGGTTTGTCCTGGCAGGCCGAACAACACGGCTGGATGGCGGACCAAGTGACCGGCCTGGGCGAGCACCGCCGCGTCACGCTGGCCGATGGCTCACACCTGGAGCTGGCGCCGCACACCCGCGTGGACATCGACATGCAAGGTGATCGCCGGGTGCTACATCTCTATACCGGCGAGCTTTTTGTCCAGGTCGCCCCCGATACCCAGCGCCCATTCGAAGTACGCGCCGGCCGTGGCAGCTTGCGCGCGCTGGGCACCGGCTTCGACGTGCGGCGCGAGGGCGAGCAAGTGCGCATGGTCGTCACCGAACACACGGTACGCGTGACATTGGACGACGACCCGCAGACCACCGACGTCGCAGCCGGGCAGGCCGTGCAATACGGCCCGGACGGCCTCTCGCGCAGCCAACCGGTCGACGTCACCACCGCCACCGCCTGGCGTCGCGACAAACTGGTCTTCAACCGCCAACCCCTGGGCGAGGTGCTGGAACAACTCGGCAGCTACCACCGTGGCGTAATCTGGGTTCGCGACAACAGCCTGCGCGACCTGCCCGTGACCGGCATCATCGCCACCGACGACACCGACGCCCAACTGAAACTGCTGCAACGCACCCTACCGCTGCGCGTGCGCCTGCTGCCATGGCTGACCGTGATCGAACGCGACGACTCACCGCGCCAGTAACCCCGGTTTTAAAAAAATACCCTGGCTGCCGCTGTCGGGTTTCAGAAGGCTGACGTCTTTCCTGTTGAGATTGATTTTTATTTGGCTGATTTCAGCAGGGGGAGCGTTATGCAGCATCTGATCAGGCACACCGCCTTGAGCCTGGCACTAGCCACGGCCGGCGGCGTCGGCACGAGCGTCTCGGTACAGGCCGCAGAACAGCAGAAAGTCGCCACTCGGGCCTACGATATCGAGGCTGGCCAACTTGACCAGGTATTGACGCGCTTTGCCGAGCAGTCCGGGTTGCGGTTGATGGTCGTCAGCGAGTGGGTGGAGGGTCAGCAGTCCGACGGGCTCAAGGGAAATTATCCGGTGCAGCAAGGGCTTGATCGGTTGCTGCTGCGCAGCGGCTTGAGCGCTCGGGTCAGTGATGATGTGATCCTGATTGAAAAGACGCCGGCGCAGGGAGGGGCGGTGGAGTTGGGGGCTACCACCATTCAGGGGCAGGGGATGGGGGAGATGACGGAGAGTTCGGGGTCCTATACCACTGGCCTGACGAGTATTGGCTCGAAGACTCCGACCAGCTTGCGACAGACGCCGCAGTCGGTGTCAGTGGTGACTGCGCAAGCGATTCAGGACAGCAGGGCGGTGGACCTGACCGACGCGTTGAAGCTGACGCCAGGGATTACCTTGAAAAAAACCAGTGTACGCACCACCGATTTTTACTCTCGTGGCTTCATGATCCAGAACATCCAGATCGACGGGGCCGCGCCCATGGCCCTGGGTAACTCGGCAGGAAGTTTTTACTCCAACAAAAATTACGACCTAGTGGAGTTCGACCACGTAGAGGTTCTGCGCGGGGCGTCAGGGTTGTTCGGCGGCACTGGGGATCCGGGGGGCATGATCAACCTGGTGCGCAAGCGTCCGTTGGATGCCTATCAGTTGAAGATCGACACTTCGGCAGGTTCCTGGGACAACTACCGTACGCAGTTCGACGTAACGGGCCCTATGGGCTTTGACGGTAAGTTGCGCGGCAGGTTGGTAGCGGCCTACAGCAACAATGGTTCTTTCCAGGATCATGTAAGCGACGAGAAACCAACGGTGTATGGGGTGCTGGAAGCTGACATCCAGCCGGACACCCGCGTGACCTTTGGCGGCCGCTCCGAGCGAATCCATGTGAATGGCTCCGGCATTGGCTTGCCGCGGTACATCACCGGCGATGACCTGGGTTTATCCAGGCGCACCAGTCTTACACAGGGTTGGGCCTATCAGGATGGTCGGTCCCAGGAACTGTTTGCCAAGATTGACCATGAGTTCAACGATGATTGGAAAGTAAACGCGACCTACACCAGGACCCTGGAGTCCGGGCTTTCGAAAAGCGCTTTTGCCAGCAATGGACTCAATCCGATCACGCTCAAGGGTACTAACTGGGGCGGTACCACAACCGCTTATCGCAGCGAACAGGGATCGGCAGATATCAACCTTGCCGGGAAGTTTGATGCGTTCGGTTTACGGCATGAGTTTTTGCTCGGCATGGATCATCAGAAGATCTCCAGCCGGTGGCGCGGTACCGGACAACACGAAGGGGCCGGTGCTGATCTTGACGTGTTTGATCCAGACTCCACACCGTGGCCTCAGCCACCAACCCGCAAGGACTTTTTCCGTGATTACAGTCCCAATGACCAAGTGCAGTATGGGTTGTATTCCACCTTGCGTTTGCAACTCGCCGAACCTCTGCACCTGATTGTCGGTGCCCGTGTCCAACGTGTTAAGTACAGCCAGACGTACAGGGCAAATTGGGATGGGGGCGGGTTTAAGACTGAGTCCGATGTGTCGTCCCGTGAGCCTACCAAGCTCACACCCTATGGCGGTCTGGTCTACGACCTGAATGATGAGTGGTCGACTTACGCAAGTTATTCCGAGCAGTACAGGCCTCAGCAGCTGAAATTACAGGGCCCGGCACCCGGCACGCCACTTGAGGCAATGAAAGGCCGCGCCTATGAGACCGGGTTGAAGGGCGAACTGTTTGGCGGGGTGGTGAATACCAATTTCTCGATTTACTACACCGAGCGGGAAAACGAAGCGGTAGGCGACCTCCGTTATCCATCGACCGATGTGCAGTTCGGTGGCAACTGCTGTTATCTGGCGGAGGGCAAAGTCATCAGTAAGGGCGTCGACATGGAGGTGTCGGGAGAAGTGATGCCTGACTGGATGCTGATCGCTGGCTACACCTATAACAACAACCAGAACCGCAAGGACAATGCTGCGTTCAGCACTATCACCCCCAAGCATATGCTCAAGTTATGGTCCACTTATCGCCTGCCAGGTGCTTTCAATGATGTGAAGCTGGGAGGCGGGGTCAATCTGCAAAGCGCCACTTACGTCAGCGGATCTGCTGGTGTCCTGGATAAAATGGGGAATCCGGTCAAGGATGCCGACGATAAAGACCTGTCCATCCCCTTTGATTACAAACAGTCGGGCTACGCAGTCTGGAACGCCATGGCTGAGTATCGCCTGGACGAGAACTGGACGCTGGCCTACAACCTCAATAACGTATTCGACAAAACCTATTACACGGCTGTTGGGTCTTCCTACTCCGGGAACTGGTACGGCGACCCTCGTAACCACATGCTGACCTTGCGCGGTACCTTCTGGTAAACAAGGTTTGAAATGAAATAGGGACATCGTGAGATGTCCTTTTTTGTTTCTGTTACAAAGTGATTGGGAATCCTTCTAAATTATTTTTATCCCGAACGTTCATTAATGGCTCGATACCGATTCAAGTCAAAACCGTCCCTCTGCAACAGGGAGTGGGGTCCGGACGGTTTAACTCTATTCAGGTCATTCCGCCTCAAGAGTGGAAGACCTTCGACATTAATGACATATCTGGGGCTAAACCAAACAATGAAGCGCGAGAGCAAAAGGTACAGGCAAAAACTCCTCAACACCCCCCTGGCGTCCTGCCGCAGTTGCGTGTCGGTGGCGGTCCTGGGGTTGGCCCTCAGTGTCAGCGGCGGGGTTTTCGCCCAGCCCGTCCAGGTGAATGTGCCTGCCCAGTCCCTGGACAAGGCCCTGACCGAGCTGGGCAAGCAGACCGGCCTGCAAGTGCTGTTCGGGCCGGATATGGTTGCTGGCAAGAAGTCCACCGCTGTCAATGGCAGCCTGGAGCCTGCAGCTGCGCTTGAGGCGCTGCTCAAAGGTGCAGGCCTGAGTTTCCGGATTGAAAACAACACGGTCATCCTCAGTCCTGAAAACGGCGCAACCACAACGCTGGAGTTGGGTACCACCACCATCCAGGGCCAGGGGATGGGGGAGATGACGGAAAACTCCCGTTCGTACACCAGTGGCCTGGTCAGCGCCGGTTCCAAAACTCCCACCAGCCTGAAGGACACGCCGCAGTCCGTGACGGTGATTACCCAACAGCTTCTGGAAGACCGACGTATTGTTGATTTGTCCGACGCGATGCGACGCGCCCCGGGCATCACGGTAAAAAACGCCAACTATCGCCTGCCGCAGTTCATCTCTCGTGGCTTCCGTATCGATAACATCCAGATTGATGGTGCCTCGCCGATGGACATCGGCTCGGGTGTAGGTACGTTCTATGCCAACCAAACCTATGACATGGCCGAGTTTGACCATATCGAAGTGCTAAGGGGCTCGGCGGGCCTGTTTGGTGGTACTGGTGATCCGGGCGGTATCATCAACCTCGTACGCAAACGTCCGCTGGATTTCTTCCAACTCAAGTTCAATACCTCGGCTGGCTCTTGGGACAACTACCGTAGCGAGGTTGATGTAACGGGGCCGATAGCGTTTGACGGCAAGTTGCGGGGGCGTGTCGTGGTGGCCAATACCGACCGCCAGTACTTCATGGACAAGCGCAGTACCGAGAAGCCGTTCATCTACGGGGTGCTGGAGGCGGACGTGACTGACACCGCCAGAGTTACCGTTGGCGGCCGTTACGAGAAGACCCATGAAAATGGCACGGGGGATGGATTGCCTCGATTCAGTACCGGTGAGGATTTGAAGCTCAAGCGCAGCAGTTGGTACACGACCAACTGGGCATATGCGGACATCAGTACCCAGGAGCTGTTCGCCAAGTACGACCAAGAACTGGCGAACGACTGGAAACTCAACGTCTCCTTCACCAATACCCTCAACAAGTCCGATACCAATGGTGTGTTTCTATGGGGCGCTCCGGACCCGGTCACCCTGGAAGGCGCTACCTGGGGAGGGAGTTTCGTCAGAAGTTGGAGCGAGCAGTCGTTGTTTGATACCAACGTGTCCGGAAAATTTACCATGTTCAATCGTGAGCATGAGCTGTTGATCGGCGCAGATGCCCAGAAAGTGACCAGCCGCTGGCGCTCGACGTGGGGCATGGCTGGCTTCTATCCGATCGATGTCTACAATCCGGATGTACCGCCTCTACCGTCTTCCAGTATCGGTAGCGCGCTGGAGCGTGATTACAGCCCCAATACTCGCAAGCAGTATGGCTTGTACTCGACCTTGCGCCTGCAATTGACCGATCCGCTCAAGTTGATTCTCGGTGCCAGGGTCCAGCGCTACAAGTTTGAACAGACCTACAAGAGCGTAAATGACAAGACGGGCGCATGGGACGTTCAGTCCCAGAGCAATCATCGTGAACCAACCAAGTTGGTCCCCTTCGGTGGTTTGGTTTATGCCCTTGATGATGAATGGTCGGCGTACGCCAGCTATTCGGAAATCTTCAAGCCCCAGGCCCAGCAACTACAAGGCCCCAGCAATTCCGGAAAAGTCCTGGAACCCATGGTTGGCAAGACTTACGAAACCGGCATTAAGGGTGAGCTCTACGGCGGAACGCTGAATGTTTCGGCTGCGCTGTTCTATACCAAACGCGAGAAAGAGGCGATTCAAGACCCGCGGTACGCGGCGCAATCAGTCTTGTATGGCGGCAGTTGCTGCTATCTGGCGCAAGGCGAAATCATCAGCAAGGGACTTGAGCTTGAAGCCAGTGGTGAGGTGTTGCCTGGGTGGATGGTGATGGGTGGCTACACCTTGAACCTCACGGACAATCGTACCAAGGACACTTTCCTCACGACCGTTACACCCAAGCATTTGGCGAAGTTGTGGACTGTTTACACACTGCCTGATCGCCTTTCTGACTGGAAAATAGGTGGTGGTGTCAACATCCAGAGCGCCAGCTATGCCAGTGGAACTGCTTATCGGGTTGACGGGAAAAACCCTACCGGCAACTACTACGATGTTTCCCGTGAGACGCCTTTTGACTTCGCTCAAGGCGGCTACGCGGTATGGGATGCCATGGTCGAATACAAAGTCGATGAAAACTGGACCGTCGCCCTCAACGGCAACAATCTGTTCGACCGCAAGTACTTCGAGACCCTGAAGACTTCCGAGTACGGCAACTACTATGGTGAACCGCGCAACTACATGCTGACGGTACGTGGCACGTTCTAGGTTCCCCTCAGGCGTCGCATAAAAAAACCACCTCGATCGAGGTGGTTTTTTGTACCTGTGTCTACCTGATTAGAGCTGGACCAGCCAACGATCTACCGCGCTGTAAATCCCCGCAATGTCCCCAGTGATTCCGGACATACGCAGAAAGTCATGGGTGAGGCCGTTTTGTGTCTGCAAGGTCACTTGGGTGCCTGTGCTCTTCAGGAGCTCTGCATATTCCAGGCCTTCGTCATACAGTGGGTCATATTCGGCCAGGCTGATATAGGCCGGCGCCAGGGCGCTCAGTCCCTTGGCCAGCAAGGGTGAAGTACGCCAGTCGCCACGTTGCTCGGCGTCAGGCGTGTAGTGTCGATAAAACCATTGCAGTGTCTCGCTCTCCAGCAGGAAGCCTTCGGCGTAACGCTGGTGGGAAGGGCGAGTACGCTGGGTATCGGCGACCGGGTAAAACAGCAACTGAGCCTGGGGGATAAGCATCATATTCTCAGGGTGTTGCACGGCGCTGATGGCCAGGACAGTTGCCAGGGTTGCGCCGGCACTGTCGCCAGCGACGGTCACTTGGAATGCGTCCAGATTCAGCTCGGCACCCTGACGGGCGAGCCAGTTTGCGCTGTCTACGGCATCATTCACCGCCGCGGGAAATGGGTGTTCAGGCGCCAGGCGATACGCCGGCGCTAGCACTGCATGACGACCGCTGGCGGCCAGACGTCGGCAGATCGAGTTGTGGGAGTCGAGACTGCCAACCACATAACCGCCGCCATGAAAGTACAGGATCACTGGCAGTACATTTTGCTCTGTACCGGTCTTGCGGTAGAGGCGAGCTGACAGTTGTTGGCCGTCGCGAGTCGGGATCTGCAATGTGCTCACGCTGATGGCGCCGGGCGGGCTGGGGTCGAGAATCTTCGATGTCAGGTCGAACTCGGCACGTGCGGCGTGTGGTGTGAGCTGGTGCATCGGCTGGCTTTTGCCGCTCAGGCGGCCCATCTCGGCCAGTTCCAGAAAACCTTCGAGGTCAGGGTCCAGAGGCATTGCGTGTTCCTTATCAGGTAGTGCCAAACAAAAAGACGCCCCGGACGACAGGTTCGGGGCGGTAGTAGGTTTAACCGGTCACCGCTTCACGTTGCGTCAATTGCTGAAGCAGGCTGTGCAGCAACTGGTTGTTGTTAAGCATCTGGTAATGTCCGGCGACGATTCGCTCGTCCAGCACGCTGCCTGCCAGCGGGTTGGCGAAGTCCGGTGAATTGGCGTCGCAGGCCCACCAGCAACAGGCAGACGCTCGTGTCTGCGGCAGCGTTTTCAGCTCCAGGGACAGGACCTTGAGCTTCATCGCGACCATGAACGTATGGGCTAGCTCCTCGACACTGATATCGCTGAACGCTGACGTGCCGGCGACGTGTTGACGGATATCCGCGATCAGTTGCTCCAACACCGCTTGGGGGCTGTCGGTGGGCAGTTCTATTTCAGGTAGTCGCTCGGTGGCTTGTCCGAAGATCACCGCGAGGAAGCCACGCAAGTCATCGCCCCAATCCAGGTCGGTAGCCGCAGGGGCGGCGGACGGGATAAAGCTGTCGACCAGTCCCAGAAACTCTACTTCCTGGCCCTGCTTTTCCAGTTCCTGAGTCACCAGTACCGCGAGGGTCCCCCCCAGCGACCAGCCAACCAGTTGATAAGGCCCCAAGGCCTGCTTCTGGCGGATGTATTGGGCATAGTCGATAGCCATGGACGCCAGAGACTCATCCTGCCAATCACGGTCGAGCAGCATCCGGCATTGCAGGCCATAGACGCTGCGCTTGCCCTCCAGGCGGCGGGCGAGGGTGTCATAGTCGAACACTGTGCCAAAGCCGGCATGCAGGCAAAATAGCGGTTGGGCGTGGGGCATGCGGCTATTGAGCAGCAACAAAGGATCCAGGTCGGTGGCCGGGGCGAAGCCTGACAGTTCTGCAATGGTTGGCTTGCCGATCATGTCCCGTAGCTTCAGTTCAAGCCCCAGCTCAGGCTGGCTGCGCACTTTGGATAGTACTTTGAGGATGCGCAGCGAATCGCCGCCCAGCTCGAAGAAATTATCGGTCACGCCCACGGTTTCCAACTCCAGCACTTGCTGCCAGATGGTCGCCAAGGCTCGCTCCACGGTATTGCGCGGGGCCACGAATTCGCGGCCCTTGAAGTCAGGATCGGGTAGGGCCTTGCGGTCGATCTTGCCGTTGGGGTTAAGCGGCAATGCTGCCAGGCGGATGATCTGCGCGGGCACCATATAGTCCGGCAAGTCAGCCTGGAGCAGGGCGCGCAAGCGCTCTCCTGGCGCATCATCAGTTGGGGTGACGACATAGCCGATCAGTTGTTTGCTGACGCCGGCCTCACGAGCGATTACCACCGCATCCTGGACCCCCGGAATATCTCGCAACCTGGATTCAATTTCGCCAAGTTCGATGCGGAAACCGCGAATCTTCACCTGGTTATCCAGGCGTCCCAGGTAATCAATCACGCCATCTGGCCGTTGGCGTACCAGATCGCCCGTGCGGTACAGGCGCGAGCCGTTGGCGGAGAATGGATCGAGCACAAACCTTTCGGCCGTAAGCCCAGGACGCCGGTGATAACCACGGGCCACGCCCTCTCCACCGATGTACAACTCACCGGCTACCCCCTCGGGCAAAGGATTGAGGTGTTCGTCGAGGACATAGAGTGAGCGCTCACCAACTCGTGTCCCAATCGGTGCATACACCGCTGCGCAGACCTCATTGACGGCGACTTTCCACAGCAACGGCGTCACCACGGTTTCGGTAGGGCCATAGCCATTGGTCAAATAGGCAGGTTTGAGCGCGTGCTTGACCAGCTCAAAGTTCGCCTCGGCCACCGCATCCCCGCCAAAGCAGTAAATACGCACCGCTGGCGGCGCCTTGCCGCAATCACGGGCGTACTCTGCCAGTTGTTGCAGATAGGCCGGTGGGAAGCAGGCGATGCTGATCTGGTGGGCATGCAAGGCGTGCCAGGTTTCCTCGGGCGTCCACAGTCGGTTTTCCCGCACGACCAGCTGGCCGCCGTGGGCCAAGGTACTAAGCCAGCGCTCCTGGGCCCCGTCGAAGGCAAATGACATGAACAACAGCTCACGGGTGGCGCTATCCATTTCATAGCGTTGACCGATAGCCTGGCAGTGCATACGGATCTGACCGTGACTGACCGCCACGCCCTTGGGTTTGCCGGTAGAGCCGGAGGTGTAGATCAGGTAGGCGAGGTTGTCGGCATCGATCAGCGGTGCCGGGCAACTATCGGACTGCGTTGCCAGTGACAGGGTATCGATCTGGATCAGCGTGGGCGCCCAAGGCTGCTCGAAGCGTTCGCGCAGCGGGCTTTGGGTCAGCAGTACCTCCATGGCCGAGTCTTCGACAATCCACTTCACCCGGTCTTCTGGGTAGTCGATGTCCAGCGGGACGTAAGCGCCGCCGGTCTTCATCACGGCGTAGAAGGCTACAGCTACGTCCACCGAGCGCTCCAGAGCAACGCCAACAAAGCTCTCCGCTCCCACCCCCTGAGCGATCAGGTGATGGGCCAGACGATTGGCGCGTTGCTCAAGTTGACCGTAAGTTAGCCGGTTGTGTTCGCAGACCACGGCCACGGCATGGGGATTGCTGTCGGCATGCTGGCGGATCTGTTGTGCCAGCAGTTGTTGGTCATGGGTTTCGGTCGTCAGTTGATTGCGTTGCTGCAACGTCCGCTGCTCTTCTGCACTCAGCGTAGACAGGCTGCCCAGGGACGCCGTCGGGTCGCCCAGCATGGCCAGCAGCAGGGTTTCAAAGCTACGGCGTATTTGCTCGACGGCCTCGGCGGTGAAGCGGTTGCGCAGGTACATGAACTCGACGGTCAGGCGATTGCCAAGGTTGACCGCCAGGTCCATGGCGAAGGTGGTGACGTCCTGGCTCTGGGTTTCACCGAATCTGAGCTGATCTTGCTCGGCTTCTTGCAGGCGCTCGTCCACCGGGTAGTTTTCGAACACGATGATGCTGTCGAACAGCGCCTGGCCACCTTGGCCGGACCAGCGTTGCACATCGGCCAGTGCTGCGTGTTCGTGATCGCGTACTTCCAGGTTGTAGGTTTGCAGTTCGAGCAGCCATTCGGCCACCGTCTGCTGTGGCTGCGGGGTCTGGGTGATCGGCAAGGTGTTGATAAACAACCCCAGTATCTCGTCCGCGGCCGCAAGACCTGGTGGCCGGCCTGCAACGGTGCTGCCAAAGCACACGCTGTCTTGCCCGGTATAACGTTGTAGCAACAGTAGCCAGGCCGCCTGGATCAGGGTGTTGGGCGTTACGCGCAGGCGCTGCGCCTGATCTTTCAAGCGCAGGGTTTGTTGCGCGTCCCAGTCGAGGTAGATCGCCTGATGACCCTCGTTGTCTTGGTCAGGACGCGCAGACAGACTATTGGCAAGCACGGTAGGGCCATTCAGTCCTTGCAGCTTGTGCTTCCAGAAGGCTTCCAGCGACGCCTGCGGTTGGGCTTGGAGCCATGCAATGTAGTCGCGGTACTTACCGCGTTTGGGGACCTGGGACTTGCCGTTGTAGACCTCGAACACTTCCGCGAGCAGGCGTGAGCTGCTCCAGCCGTCGAGCAGAATGTGGTGGTTGGTCCAAATCAGGTAGAGCTTTTCGGCCGCCAGTTTGACCAGCGTCAGACGCATCAGGGGTGCAGTGAGCAAGTCGAAGCCTTCACGACTGTCGGCGTCGACCTGTTCTTGCAGGTCTTGCGCGGACACTTCCCGCTTCTGCCAGTCAAGAATCCGCAGGGGCAGGACGGCGGTCTTGAACACCAGTTGCAGCGGCTCATTCAGATGGCTGGCGGCCCAGAAGCCGGTGCGCAGGATCTCATGGCGCTCGATAACTGCATTCCAGGCGGCGGCAAAACGCGCGATATCCAGGCCACTGACCGGTACTGCCGTCTGATTGATGTAAGCCGCAGCCTCTGACGCTTCAAGGGTGTGGAACATCATGCCTTGCTGCATCGGCGAGAGTGGATAGATATCCTCGATCTGCCGGACCGGGATGTTCAGCGTATCCAGTTGCGCCTGGCTCAACCTGGCCAACGGAAAGTCAGATGGTGTGGCGCCTTGATGACTGCTTTCGCAGCAGTACTCAATCAGTTGCTCCAGCGCTTGAAGGCAACTGTTGGCGAGGGTCTGGATAACCTCGACAGGGAACACGTCGTGGCTGAAGATCCAGCCCATGCTTAGCTGATTGTTGTAGACCTGGCTGTTCACGGTCAGCCAGTTATCCAGCGGGGCTTGATTGTCCCTTTCAGCACCCTGTGCTTCGCCCGATGGGGAAAACAGCGCACCTTGGGTATTGTCGAAACTGCCATCGAACTGGCCCAGGTAGTTGAAGGTAATACGCGGCATCGGTAATGCGCCCAGGCGTGCCTGAGCCTGAGTGTCGCCCAGGTAGCGTAAAACACCGAAGCCAATGCCTTTGTCGGGAATCGCCCGCAGTTGTTCCTTGACCTGTTTGATGGCGTCGCCAAGGTCGGGGTGTGCGGTCAACTTGATCGGGTACAGGCTGGTGAACCAGCCCACCGTGCGGGTCAGGTCAATGTCATCGAACAGGGCTTCGCGGCCGTGGCTTTCCAGTTGGATCAGTACGTCGTCACGGGTGGTCCATTGGCTGACAGCACGGGTCAGAGCGGTCAGTAGCAGGTCGTTAATCTGCGTGCGGTATGCAGCGGGTGCCACTTGCAGCAACTGTTGGGTCAAGGCTTTGCTCAGTTGGACATTGACGGTCGTCGCCTGGCTGTGCCGCTGGCTGCCTTCAGGGTCCGCCTGGGGCAGATCGTGGCTGGTGGCGTCCAGTTGCTGTTCCCAATAGGTCAGTTCCTGTTGCAGGGCGGCATGCCGACCGTAGGCCTGCAACTTCTCGCCCCAGGTTTTGTAGGCACTGGTCTTCTCCGGTAAAGCGATAGCCTGGCCCGTTTGCAGTTGTCTGTAGGTGCTTTGCAGGTCTTCGAACAGGATGCGCCAGGACACGCCGTCGACCACCAGGTGATGGATCGCCAGCAACAGGCGCTGGCTACCGTCCTTCAGGCTTACCAATACCGCGCGCAGCAACGGCCCTTCTTGCAGGTTAAGGCTGCATTGGGCTTGATCGCCCAAAGATTGCAATTGCGTGGCGTCGTCAATCCGGGTTTGCCATAGCACCGAGGCACTGGTGCGGCGGTATTCGGCGTGCCAGCCATGTTCACCCTGGGTGAAGCGCAGGCGTAGGGCGTCGTGGTGCTGGATCAGGGCGTCTAAGGCCTGTTCCAGCAACTGCGGGTCCAGGACCGTGGCGGGTTTGAGCAGGACTGACTGGTTCCAATGGTGACGGTTGGGGATGTCAGTGTCGAAGAACAGTTGCTGGATCGGCAGCAGTGGTGCCAAGCCTTTGACTGGCCCCTGATCGATGGCGATACGCTGTCCTTGGGTTTTCGCCACGCTGGCCAGGCCCTGGATGGTCTGGTGCTGGAACAGGTCCTTGGGGGTGAAGTGGATGCCGGCCTGCCGCGCGCGACTGACCACCTGGATGGAGATGATCGAATCGCCGCCCAGCTCGAAGAAATTGTCGTTCAGGCCGATTTTTTCCAGCTTGAGCACGTCCTGCCAAATACCGGCGATGCGCTGTTGCAGATCGTTTTGCGGCGCCACGTAAGTGTGCAGCGCTTGGCTGATATCTGGTGCGGGAAGAGCCTTGCGGTCGAGTTTGCCGTTGGGGGTAAGAGGCAGGTTGGCCAGGAACACCCAGTGGCTGGGCACCATGTACTCAGGCAGGCTTTCCTTGAGTTGGCGTTTGAGGGTGTCACGCAGTTGCGCTTGCGCAGGCTCATCGCCAAGTGGGGCTTGGGTGGTGGCATAAGCGACCAATTGCAGGTTGTCGCTGACGGTCAGGGCCAGCACCACGGCTTCGCGAATGCTTTCTTGGGCCAATAGGCGAGCTTCGATTTCGCCCAACTCGATACGAAATCCACGGATCTTTACTTGGTGGTCAATGCGCCCGACGTACGCTATGACGCCATCGTCGCCATAACGGGTCAGGTCACCAGTGCGGTACAACCGCTCACCCGTAGTGGAAAACGGGTTGGGTACATACTTCTCCGCCGTCATGGCCGCGCGCCCGAGATAGCCTCGGCTAATCCCTGCACCGGCCAAGTGCAGTTCGGCAGCCACCCCGGTAGGCACCGGTTGCAGGTCGGCATCGAGCAGATAGCTTTGGGTGTTGTGCAATGGCCGGCCAATGTTGGCCTGGCCGCCGGCCTCGCGGCGAGTCCAGGTGGAGTAGGTGGTGTCTTCGGACGGACCGTAAAGATCGAAGACGTGCTTGATCGTGGCTTGTTGGTAGAGGCTGTCCACCAGCGACTGCTTCAGCGGCTCGCCGGCCAGGTTGATGATGCGCACGCTGTCAGGGATTTGTCCGGCTCGCTGCAGGGCATTGATCGCCGATGGCACGGTATTTATCAGGCGGACCTGTTCCCGGGCCGGCAACTGCGGCAGTTCCAAGGCATTGCGGGCAAGGACGATTGAGCCGCCATTGGCCAGGGTGACAAAGATTTCCCAGACCGACAGGTCGAAGCACACCGACGTGGAGGCCAGTACGCCCTGGATATCCTCGCGGCTATAAACTTGCTGCGACCAATGGATCAGCGCCAGCACATTGCGATGAGCAATCGCCACGCCCTTGGGTTTACCTGTGGAGCCGGAGGTGTAGATCACGTAGGCCAGGTTGTCTGGGGTGACCTGGGTGATGGGAGCGGTCTGCGGGTAGTCAGGCAGTTGATCCATCAGCAACACTTGCGCGCCTGTGTCGGGCAGGTCGGCGAGTAGCCTGGCTTCGGTCAATAGGACCTGAGCCCGGCTGTCTTCCAGCATGTAGGCTATGCGATCGGCAGGGTACTCGGGATCCAGCGGTACGTAGGCGCCACCGGCCTTGAACACGCCGAGCAAGGCTACGATCAGCGCCTCGGAACGTTGCATGGCCACGCCAACCCGAACTTCGGGGCCGACGCCGAGTTCGATCAACTTGTGGGCCAGTTGGTTGGCTCGGGCGTCCAGTTCGCGGTAGCTCAGGGTTGCAAGGCCATGGATCAGGGCCACGTCCTCGGGGCTACGCTCCACTTGTTGTTCGATCCACTGGTGAGTGCAACGCTCACGCGGGTAGGGGGAGGTGGTGTTATTCCAATCGCGCAAGATCTGTTGCTGTTCAGCCCCGCTAAGTAACGACAGGCTTGCAATAGGCAAGTGTGGCGTGGCGATGCAGCGTTCGAGCAGGTTCAGCCAATGCTGCCCGAGGCGTTCAATGGTGTTCGCCTCAAACAGGTCGCTGGCATAGTTCAGGGTTGCCGAAAGCCCTAGCGTCGATTCGAAGGTATTGAGGGTCAGGTCAAATTGCGCGGTGCGACTGCCCCATGTCATACCTTCGATGTGCAACGAGGACGGCGAAAATCCTTGAGTGGCTGCAGTGTCCTGATGCTCACTGAGGTGGTTGTACATCACTTGGAACAGCGGGTTGACGCTCAGGTTGCGCTCAGGTTGCAGGGCCTCGACCAGTTGCTCGAAGGGCAAGTCCTGATGGGCCTGGGCATCCAGTGCGGTTTGCTTGACCTGGGCCAGCAGGTCGCTGAAGGACAGCGGTTCATCGAACCGCGCCCTGAGCACTTGAGTGTTGACGAAGAAGCCTAGTAAACGCTCGGTTTCAACCCGATTGCGGTTGGCTACAGGCACACCCACACGAATGTCTGTCTGGCGACTGTAGCGGTGCAGCAGAGCCTGGAACGAAGCGAGCAACAGCATGAACAAGGTCACGCTGTGTTGCTGGGCAAGCTGCTTGAGCTTCTGCTCCAGCGCTGCTGGAAGCGTGACCTTGATGTTCGCGCCCCGGAAGCTCTGCACCGCAGGTCTTGGATGATCGGAGGGCAACTCCAGGACCGGTTGGTCGCCGCCCAATTGGTCTTTCCAATAGTTCAGTTGGCGCTCACTTTCCCCAGCTTCCATCCAGTGCCGCTGCCAGATGGCGTAGTCGGCATACTGGATTGCCAGCTCAGGTAAAGCGCTTGGCAGACCCTGCTGGAAGGCGCAGTACAGAGCGATCAACTCTTTGACCATCACCTGCATCGACCAGTCATCGGAGACGATATGGTGCTGGGTCAGCACCAGCACATGATCGTCGTCGCCCAATTGCCGCAACGCGACACGCAGCAGCGGGCCTTCCAGCAAGTCAAATGGTTGGTAAGCCTGGGCCTGGATAAACGCCTTGATCGTTGTTGCGTCGAATGCCTTGACGGTGCTTTGTTGAATCTGCAGCGGCATGTGCAGATGAATAACCTGCAGGGGGCGCTCTTCGCCAGAGGCAAATGTAGTACGCAGCGTCTGGTGGCGGGCGATCAAGGCATTGAAGCTTTGTTCCAATACAGCAACGTCGAGCGGGCCCTTGAGGCGCAGGGCTGTGGGAATGTTATAGGCAGCGCTGTCGGGGTCCAGTTGCCAGAGCACCCACTGGCGTTCCTGAGCGAAAGACAGGGGGATTGATTCGAAGGCCGATTGCACTTCGGGGATCGGTAGGTTGGCGGGAGAAACGCCTTCCTCCAACATTTTTTCCAGGTACAGCTTGCGCTTTTCCAGGGGCAGAGTGATGAACCTCCGGGCAATGCGGGCGGCGACAGCCTTATCCATCAGAACTCCTCCATTTCATCGAGCAGGGCTTCGAGCTTGTCCAGCTTCTGCGCGCTGACAGGTCCGGCCTGCTGCTCAAGCTGGGCGCAAAACGCGCCCAGGGTCGGGTGTTGGAACATCAACTGTGGCGTCAACTGCATGCCCAGCTCCAGTTGCAGGCGCGAGACCACACTTACGACCAGCAGCGAATGTCCACCCAGTTCAAAGAAGTGATCTTCAAGACCAATGGGCTCGATTTTCAGTACGTCCTGCCAGATCGCTGCTATTTGCTGTTGCAAAGGGCTATTGGGTGCGACATAGATTTTTTGTACCTGGCTAGCGTCAGGTTTTGGCAGCGCCTTGCGCTCCAGTTTTCCGTTCGGACTCAACGGCAATTGATCGAGAAAAAGCCAATGCGCGGGCACCATATAGTCCGGTAGATGCGCCTTGAGACGAGTCTTGAGGATGTCTCGCAGGGCCGTGACGTCGCTGTCCGAAGTGGGAACGATGTAGCCGACCAACTGCAAGCCGGTGGCGGTATCAACAGCCAGCACGGCCGCTTCATGCACTTCGTTTTGCGCCAGCAACTGTGCCTCGATTTCACCCAGTTCGATGCGCAAACCGCGAATTTTCACTTGATGGTCGATACGCCCGACGTACTCGATAACCCCATCAGGACGCTGGCGCGCCAGGTCGCCGGTACGGTAAAGGCGTTCGCCTTTGGCATAGGGGCTTGCTACAAAGCGTTCGGCAGTCAGCGTCGGTCGTTGGTGGTAACCCCGGGCAAGACCTTCGCCACCGAGGTACAGCTCGCCGATCACTCCAGGCGGCACAAGCGCCAGCTCTGCGTTGAGAACCCACGTGCTGAGGTTGGCGATGGGTTGGCCGATCGGTACGCTGCTGCGAGCCTCTTCACGACAGGTCCAATGGGTCACGTCGATGGCCGCTTCGGTTGGGCCGTAGAGGTTATACAGCCTCGCGTTCGGCAGTTTGGCGAACACCTGCCGCTGGGCATCGACTGACAATGCCTCGCCGCTGCACACGATACGTTGCAACCCGCTGCATCGGGACACCTGTGTATCTGCCAGGAACACTTGAAGCATCGACGGCACGAAGTGCACGGTGGTGACATGGTGTTGATTGATCAACTCGACCAGTCGGGCCGGGTCACGATGGTCGCCAGGTTTGGCAATCGCCAAGCGAGCGCCGGTCATCAGCGGCCAGAAAAACTCCCAGACTGACACGTCAAAGCTGAATGGGGTTTTTTGCAGCACCGTATCTTGCGTCGTGAGGCCATACGCCTGTTGCATCCAGCACAGACGGTTGACCAGTGCGCAATGCCGGTTGGCTGCACCTTTGGGCTTGCCTGTCGAGCCGGAGGTGTAGATCACATAGGCCAGGTTTTGCGGGTCAAGGCAAACCTCGGGATTGTTGCTGGCATACGTGTCCGGAGCCGGTTCATCCAGGCACAGTGTGCGAACGTTTGCAGGGACTGGCAGGGTATCAAGTACGGCCCGCTGGCTGAGCAACAAGGTAATGTTGCTGTCCTGCATCATGTAGGCCAGGCGGTCGCTTGGATATTCAGGATCCAGTGGCACATAGGCGCCGCCAGCCTTGAGGATGGCCAGCAGGCCAACGACCATTTCCAGGCTGCGGTCGAGCGCAATGCCCACCAGTCCGTCCGGACCTACGCCATGGTCGATCAGGCGATGTGCCAACGCGTTGGCCTGCTGGTTGAGCTGGGTATAGGTCAGTCGCTGCTCGCCGAAAATCAGCGCTATCGCGTCGGGAGCACGCTCGACTTGCTGTTCGATCCAATGGTGAATACAACGCTCAAGGGGATAGGCCTGAGCGGTATGGTTCCAGCCCAATAGACCCTGCTGCTCCGCCTCGCTGAGTAAAGATAGGCTGTCGATTGGCTGCTGCGGCGCTGCAATACAGCGCTCCAGCAGGTTCAGCCAATGTTTCCCAAGGCGGTCAATAGTGCTGGCGTCAAACAGGTCGGTGGCGTAGTTCAGCGTTGCAGACAGCCCCTGTGCTGATTCAAAGGTATTGAGGGTCAGGTCGAATTGCGCAGTATGGTGCTCCCTGCTCAGGCTCTCGACCTGTAAGACCGAAGGCGATGAGGGTCGATCGGCAGCCGCGTTCTGGTGTTCGCTGAGGTGGTTGAACATCACCTGGAACAACGGGTTGAGGCTCAGGTTGCGTTCCGGCTGCAGGGCTTCGACCAGTTGCTCGAAAGGCAGGTCCTGGTGGGCTTGGGCCTCTAGCGCGGTTTGCTTGACCTGCGCCAACAGTTCGCTGAAGGACAGCGGTTCATCGAAGCGCGCTCTGAGCACTTGGGTGTTAACAAAAAAGCCCAGCAGACGCTCGGTTTCTACCCGGTTACGATTGGCCACGGGCACGCCGACACGAATGTCGGCCTGGCGGCTGTAATGGTGCAAAAGTGCCTGGAACGAGGTGAGCAGCAGCATGAACAGCGTCACATTGCTCTGCTGGGCAAGCTGCTTGAGTTTTTGTGCCAGCGCCGGGGGAACCGTGACCGTGATGTTCGCCCCACGGTAGCTTTGCACGGCAGGTCGCGAACGATCAGTGGGTAACTCCAGGACCGGTTGTTCGCCGCCCAGTTGGCCCTTCCAGTAAGCCAGCTGGCGTTCACTTTCCCCTGCCTCCATCCAGCGGCGCTGCCAGATCGAGTAGTCGGTGTATTGAATCGGCAGTGCTTCCAGCTCGACGGACAGACCCTGGGAATAGGCACCGTATAGCTGCACCAACTCCTGGACCATCATGTGCATCGACCAGTCATCCGAGACGATATGGTGTTGGACCAGCAGTAGCACATGATCGTCGTCGGCCATGCGCAGCAATTTCACCCGCAGCAACTGATCGTTGCGCAAGTCGAACGGTTGACGGCTATGGTGCTCGACGAAGTCCTTGATGAAGCCATCAGTGGCGTCATTTTCGCTCGTGACCTCGAGGATCAGGCCACTGCGGGGCTCGATCACCTGCATCACGCCTTGTGGCTCTTCGACAAACCGGGTGCGCAGGCTCTGGTGCCGCTCGATCAGCGTATCGAAACTGCGTTGTAGCGCATCGATATCCAGCGGCCCGCGCAGGCGTAACGCCGTCGGCAGGTTATAGGCGGCGCTGGCCGGGTCCAGCAACCACAGAAACCACTGACGCTCCTGGGCAAATGACAAGGGTATGTGCGCGAACGCATGTCGGGTTTGTGGTATCGGCAAGCGCGACAAGCTCATACCCTTGGCGCTCATTTGCTCATAAAGGGTTCTGCGCTGGGTAACTGGCAACTTGATAAAACGATCAATCAAGTCGTTCAGGGCATTGGCTTGCATTTATTGGGTCTCCAGCACATCGAGCAGATCAAACAGATCATTCAATGAGTCATCAGGGGTTTGTTCGCCAGCGGGCTCGATGCGGCGTGCGTAGTCTTCCAGCGAGGCACTTTCGAAAATCGCCGCCAGTGGCACCTCGATCCCCAGGTTCAAATGCACGCGGGAGGTCACTTGTGTGGCCAGCAACGAGTTGCCGCCAAGGGCAAAGAAGTTGTCATCCAGGCCAATGCGCTGGGTCTTCAGCACGGCGCGCCAGATAGCGGCAATGTCGCTTTGCAAACCGCTTTGGGGTTCGCGGTGTTCCTGGGCTGCGCTTTGCACGTCTACTGCAGCCAGGGCCTTGCGGTCGAGCTTGCCGTTGGGGTTGCGCGGCATTTGCTCCAACAGGTGCACCTGGGCGGGAATCATGTAGGCCGGCAGGCGCGCCTTGAGGAACGCCCGCAGGGCATCGATACCCGAGTGATCGTGGCCTTCTTCCAGGGTCAGGTAGGCAATCAACTGCTTGCCCAGAGGGTTCTCGCCGACCAGTACTGCCGCTTCTCGAACCCCAGGGAACAGCGCGATTTGCGCCTCGATTTCCCCTAGTTCGATGCGGAAACCATGGATTTTCACTTGCTGGTCGACACGTCCCAGGTACTCCAGGGCGGCGTCCTCCTTGCGCCGGCGGGCCAAGTCCCCGCTCTTGTACAGACGCTCGCCCGGTACCAGGGCAAACGGGTTGGGCACAAAGCTGGTAGCGGTGCGCACCGGGTCGCCACAGTAACCGCGCCCGACGCCGACGCCGGCGATACAGATTTCACCTGTGGCGCCAGTGGGGATTGGCGCCAGGTCGTCGTCCAGCACATACAGGCGATTGTTGTCGGTTGGGTAACCGATCGGGATGTAGGTGCGTTGAGTCGAGGCCGGGTCAATGTCGTAGAACGCCACATCGTCAGAACACTCGGCCGGGCCGTAGGCGTTGATCAGCTTGATCTGCGGGTAACGTGCCAGCCAGTCGGCGGCGGTTTCTGCCGGTAGCGCTTCGCCCGTCGGCAGCAGCCAGCGCAGGTCGGGAAGGTCGCTGTGTTGCTCGCTCAGTAGCGCCTGGATCAGCGCCGGGACAATTTCCAGCACGGTGATGCGTTGTTCTTCAACGTGCTTGAGCAGAGCCTGGGGATCCTTCGAAATATCATCGGCAAAAATACACACCCTGGCGCCGCACAGCAGCGCGGTGAGGAACTGCCAGACAGAAATATCGAACGACTGGGACGCCGTCTGCGCAATGATGTCCTGCTCTGTCAATTGCAAGTAAGGCACTTTGCTCAGTTGGTTATTGAGCATGCCGGCCTGTTCCACCATGACCCCTTTGGGTTGCCCGGTAGAGCCCGAGGTGAAAATCACATAGGCAAGGTTGTTCGGGCCGCTGTAGCGCCCAGGGCGTTGCTGGTTGGCGTGTTCGGGTGGCAGATCTTCCCAGACCAGCAGGCCTACGGTGTGACCGGGAGTGCTGGCGGCCAGCTCGGCAAGCAGCGTTTGCGCCTGTCCACGGTACTTGGCCGTGCAGACCAGCAGCGGTGTCTTGCTCAAACGCAGGATGTTCTTGAGCCGTTCGCCTGGGTGGCTAGGATCCAGCGGCAGGTAGCCGGCACCGGCCTTGAAGGTCCCGACAATCATGGCCAACAGTTCCAGGTCGCGATCGGCCAGCAGCGCCACGGTCTGATCCAGGCCCACGCCACGCTCGATCAAGCGGTGGCCGAGGCTGTTGGCGTGGTGGTCAAGTTGCTCGTAGGTCCAACTGCGGTCGTGGCACACGGCTGCCACACGTTGTGGGCCGGCATCGACCTGTTGCTCGAACTGTTCGACGAACGAGCGCTGCAGGTCGTGGGGAACCTGCGATTGGTTGTGTTCAAGTACCCAGTCGCCCTGGCGTGCCGGATCAAGCAGCGTGATCTGGGCCAACGGCTGGTGCAGGTGATGACGCAGGGCGACCAACCATTGCTTGAACTCCTCCAGCAGGCTGTCCATGGTCGAGCGTTCAAAGAAGCGCGTGTCGTAGGACAGATGCAGGCCAACCTTGTCGCTCGGGTACACCACCACGGTCACCGGGTAGTTGGTGTGGGTCCTCGAGGACTCGGAGATCACCCCCATGTCCTGAGCATCCTGGCCGACGGAGTCCTCCATCGGCGCGTTTTCGTAGACGAACAGGCTGTTGAAAAGCGGCTGGCCTTTGAGAATCTCGCTGCACTCCTGAATGTTGACCAGAGGCAGGTAGTCATATTCACGCAGCGACACGTTCTTGTGCAGGATGCTTTGCAGCCAGGCAAGGGTGCTGAGTTGACTGTCCGGGGTGGGGATAGCGACCCGCAACGGTACGCTGTTGATAAACAGTCCCACCGTATTTTGCATCTCGGGAATATGCGCTGGGCGTCCGGAGACGGTGACGCCAAATACCACGTCTCGCGAGCGACTGTGGTTATGCAGGGTCAAGGCCCATGCCGCCTGGACGAAGGTGTTGAGGGTGAGGTGGTAGCGCGTGGCGGCTTCTTGCAGCGCGGTACTGTCTTCCTGGCTGAGCCAGGTGTAATTGTCGCCAATCACCGACACCGAGTGCGCAGCCACTTGCAGATGATCTACCGGCAGTGATGTGGTGTGCTCCAGGCCCGCCAGTTGGTCTTGCCAGAACGTCGTGGCGGCAGTGCGATCCTGTTGCTGCAACCACTGGATAAAGTCGCGGAAGCGGTAAGGCGTGGCTAGCTCGCAGGGTTTGCCTGCCAACATGGCGTGGTAGATCTCGAAGAAGTCCGACATCAGCAACGAGCGGCACCAGGCATCCAGCAGGATATGGTGGTTACTCATGACAAACCGGTGGGACCGGTCGGCCAGCAGGATCAGCTTGAAGCGGATCGGCGGCTGCAAGGCGAGATCGAAGCCGGCTTCCCGTTCTACCTTGAGTAGGTGTTCGATTTGCGCTTGCACCCGGTCCATTGGCACATGGCTCAAGTCCAGCCGTTCGACCTGCACGCTGCTGTTTTTGTGGATGACTTGCAGCAGCGTGCCGCCGGTATTCCACAGGAATGACGCCCGAATCGCTTCATAGCGCTGCACCACTTGCTGCCAGGCCGCCTCGAAGCGTGGATAGTCCAGCGTTTCCTTGATGGTGTAGCACTCTTGCATGAAGTAAATGCCGGAGTTTTTTTCCAGCAACGTGTGCACCAGCAAGCCTTCTTGCATGGGCGACAACGGGTAGATGTCTTCGATCTGCTGGACCGGGATGCTCAGCGTGTCCAGTTGTGCCTGGCTCAGCCCGGCCAATGGGAAGTCGGAGGGGGTTGCACCCTGATGATGGGTGTCGCAGCAGTAGGCGATCAACTGCTCGAGCGCGTGCAGGCAACTGTTGGCGAGGTTCTCGATAGCCTCGACCGGGAAGACTTCGTGGCTGAAGGTCCAGCCCATGCTCAGTTGGTTGTCATAGACCTGGCTATTGATGGTCAGCCAGTTACCCAAAGGCGTCTCGCTGCTTTTTTCGGCACCACGCTCCTCGCCCGTAGGGACAAACAGCGCGCCTTCGGCACTGTCGAAACTACCGTCGAATTGGCCCAGGTAGTTAAAGGTAATGCGCGGCACGGGCAATGCGCTGAGGCGTTCCCGAGTCTGAGCGTCACCCAGATAGCGTAGAACGCCAAATCCAATGCCTTTGTCAGGGATGGCCCGTAGTTGCTCCTTGACCTGTTTGATGGCTTCGCCCAAATCCTGACGGGCGCTCAACTTGACCGGGTACAGACTGGTGAACCAGCCGACGGTGCGAGTCAGGTCGATATCATCGAACAGGGTTTCGCGGCCATGGCTTTCCAGTTGGATCAAGACGTTGTCGCACGCGGTCCATTGGCTGACCGCACGGGTGAGGGCAGTCAGCAGCAAATCATTGATTTGTGTGCGATAGGCCGCAGGCGCGACTTGCAGAAGTTGTTGGGTCAGGCTTTTGCTGAGTTGGATATCGACAGTCCTCGCCTGGCTTTGCCGCTGGCTGCCTGTGGGGTTTGCTTGCGGCAGGTTGGGGCTGGCGTCCTCTAGTTGTTGCTCCCAGTACGCCAGTTCCTGTTGCAACTCAACCCTGTGCCCATACCCCCGCAACGCCTCACCCCAGGTCTTGTAGGCACTGGTCTTCTCTGGCAATTCAATCGCCTGACCCGCCTGCACCTGCCGGTACACCGTCTGCAAATCATCAAACAGAATCCGCCACGACACGCCATCCACTACCAGGTGATGGATAGCCAGCAGCAGGCGCTGGCTACCGTCGCCCAGGTTGACCAGCACTGCCCTTAGCAGCGGCCCGTCTTGCAGGTTGAGACTGCGTTGGGCTTCGTCGCCCAAAGATTGCAACTGTGTGGCGTCGTCGATGCGGGTTTGCCACAGCACCGACGCAGTCTGCGGGCGGTATTCAGCGTTCCAGCCAGAGTCGGCCTGGGTGAAGCGCAGGCGCAATGCGTCGTGGTGCTGGATCAGGGCGTTGAGGGTCTGTTCCAGTAGGTGCGGGTCCAGGGTTGTGGCGGGTTTGAGCAGCACTGATTGGTTCCAGTGGTGACGCTCGGGGATGTCGGTGTCGAAGAACAGGTGTTGGATCGGTAGCAGCGGTGCCAGACCCGTGACCGGGCCCTGGTCGATCGCCAGGCCCTGGCCCTGGTTTTTCGCCACGCTGGCCAGGCCCTGGATGGTCTGGTGCTGGAACAGGTCCTTGGGGGTGAAGTGGATGCCGGCCTGGCGTGCGCGGCTGACGACCTGGATGGAGATGATCGAGTCGCCGCCCAGTTCGAAGAAGTTGTCGTTCAGGCCGATCTTGTCCAGTTTGAGCACGTCTTGCCAGATGCTCGCGATGCGCTGTTGCACTTCGTTTTGCGGGGCTACGTAGGCGTGCAGGGCATGGCTGGCATCGGGGGCGGGCAGGGCCTTGCGGTCGAGTTTACCGTTGGGGGTCAGGGGCAGTTGCGCGAGGATCAGCAGGTGGCCGGGGACCATGTAGTCCGGCAGGTGTTCGCCAAGGTGGGCCTTGAGGGTTTCGCGCAAGGCGTCCTGGTGGGTGATCTCGGTTGCGGGTTCTGTCGGTACCACATAGCCCACCAACTGCGCGCCGCTCGGGGTCGGGTGGGCGATGACGACGGCTTCGCGCACAGCCTGGTGTTGCAGCAGTTGCGCTTCAATTTCCCCCAGTTCGATGCGCAAACCGCGGATTTTGATTTGGTGGTCGATGCGCCCGATGTACTCGATGACCCCATCGGCGCTGTAGCGGGTCAGGTCGCCGCTGCGATACAGACGCGCGCCATTGCCGGCAAACGGGTCGGGAATAAAGCGTTCGGCGGTCAGTCCCGGGCGTTGGTGGTAGCCCTGCGCCAGGGAGTCGCCGCCGATCAGCAGCTCGGCGTGGGTGCCCACCGGGCACAGCTGCAGATCGTGGTCGAGCAGGTAGGTGCGCACGTTGGCGATGGGGCGGCCGATAGGGGCGATGGCGCCCTCTGGCAGGCTGTCGACATCAAACAACGTCGTGTCGATGGTCGCTTCGGTTGGGCCGTAGAGGTTGCACAGGCGGCCGTTCCAGCGTTCGCGCAATTGGGCGACCAGCGAGGTACCCAGGGCTTCGCCGCCGAGCAGCAGCAAGCGCAGGGATTGCATCTGCGCGCCCTGTTCATCGGCGAGCAAGGCTTGCAGTAGCGAAGGGGCCATTTGCAACACGCTGATGCGCTGGGCGGCCACTTGCGACCAGAGCATCGACAGGTCTGCGGACAGCTCGCTGGACGCCAGGACCAGCTGCGCACCGTTGAGCAATGGCAGCCAGAATTCCCACACCGAGGCGTCGAAGCTGAACGCGGTTTTTTGCAAGACTCGGTCCGCAGCGCTCAGGCCCAATTCGCCCTGCATCCACAGCATATGGTTGCTCAAGGCGCCATGGCGCACTTGCACGCCCTTGGGCTGCCCGGTGGAGCCGGAGGTGTAGATCATGTACGCCAGGTGATCGGCGCTGACGGTGACCTGTGGGTTGGCGCTGTCATAGCCTTCCAGCCAGTCGCTGTCCTGGTCCAGGTTCAGGGACGCCAGGCGGTCTGGGACGGGCAGCGCCAGGCTGCTTTGGGTCAGCAGCAGGCCGATGCCGCTGTCATTGATCATGTAGGCCAGGCGGTCGGCGGGGTAGGCCGGGTCCAGCGGGACATAGGCGCCACCGGCCTTGAGCACGGCCAGCAGGGCGATCACCATTTCCAGGCTGCGTTCCAGGCCAATGCCCACGCAGGTATTGGGGCCGACGCCTAGTTCCAGCAGCTTATGGGCCAGTTGGTTGGCGCGGCGATTGAGCTGCTCCAGGGTCAGTTGCTGCTCGCCGAACTCCACGGCAACGGCATGGGGTAGGCGTTCGGCTTGGTCCGCGAACAAGACATGCACCGGTGCGGCGTTGGGGTAATGGACCGCCGTGGCATTCCACTGCGTCAACTGCTGCCTACGTTCCTCGGCGCTGAGCATCGGCAGTTCGCCGATCCGTGCCTGGGGCTGCTCGACCATGGCCTGCAACAGGTTCTGGAAGTGCCCGGCCAGAGTGGCGATGGTCGCCGGGCTGAAGCAACTGGCGTCGTATTCAAAATGCGCAGTGATCTGCTGCTGGCTGTATTCCACATCCAGCGACAGGTCGAACTTGGCCTGTAGCGGGTGGCTGTCCATAAAACTCAGCTGCAGTGGACCCAGCTGCAAGGCCGCTTCCTGCGCGGCGCCGACACGCCAGTTGAACAGGGTCTGGAACAGCGGGTTGGCCTGGGGGCTGCGTTGCAGGTGCAGGTCTTCGAGGATCAGCTCAATGGGGTAGTCGGCATGTTCCAGGGCCGCGAGGGATTGTTGGCGCAGGCCCTGGAGGAACGCGCTGCAGGTTTGTTCGGGCGCCAGTCGTGCGCGATACACCTGGCTGCTGACAAAAAAGCCCACCAGGTCCTGGATCTGCGCCTGGTTGCGGGTGGCGTTGGGCACGCCGACGGTGAAGTCGACCTGGCCGCTGTAGCGCCCCAGCAGCAACTGCCAGGCCCCCAGGAGCACTACGAAAGGCGTCAGGCCCTGTTGCTGGCAAAAGGTCTGCAGGCGCTCGCTCAAGTCGGCGGGCAGCGCGTGCCCATGATGGCCGGCGCCCGCCTGATTTTCCAGGCGCTCGCGGGGCAGCTCCAGGGTGGGGATCTCGTCGCCCAGGCAGGCTTTCCAATACTCGGCGGCTGCGCTGTGTTGCGGCGTCAGCGGATAGTCTTGGCGCTGCCACTGGGCGTAGTCGGCGTACTGGATGGCCGGCCGCGGCAGGGTCTGGCCCGGTTCGCGCAGGGCGCTGGCCAGGTCCTGGATCAGGATCGGATTGGACCACGCGTCCGAGACGATGTGATGCATGTTGAGCAACAGCACGTAGTCCTGCTCGGCCTGTTTGAGCAGGGTGCTGCGAATCAGCGGCGCCTGGCGCAGGTCGAAGGGGTGGGTGGCGTGCTGGCGGATGCGCTGTTGCAGTTGCAGGTCGCGCTGCTGGCTATCCAGGGGGCTCAAGTCCTCTTCCAGCAGGGTCAGCCGCGCTCCAGGTTCGATGACTTGCAGGGGCGTGCCGTCGGTATCGCGAAAGGCGGTGCGCAGGATGTCGTGGCGATCGATCACCCGGTTCAGGGCCGCTTCCAGGGCGCGTGCGTCCACCGGGCCCTTGAGGGCAATGGCCCGTGGCAGGTTGTAGGCATGGCTCTGGGGATCGAATTGTTGCAGGAACCACAGGCGCTGCTGGGCGAACGACAGCGGTACCGGGTCATGCCCGGCGAGGCTCTGGATGGACTGCCCGACGCCTGCTTCATCGGCCAGCAACAGGGCCAGCAGGTCGTCGTCGGGAAGTTGGTTCAATGGGGTCATGATCGATCTCGTCGCCGTCGGCAGAGGAAATAAGCTGTGTCAGGAAGACGAAGTTCGATCGATGAGATTTAGGCGCAATGGCCTGTGGCTAGGGCGCTGGTCTGTGGTGGCGGGAGCTTGTCTGTGGTGATGGGAACTTGTCTGTGGTGGCTGGAGCTTGTTTGTGGCGAGCGGGCTTGCCCCGCGCTGGGCTGCGTAGCAGCCCCAAAACCAGCCTCCTCGGTTTACCTGGCAGAACTCAGTGAGTTTTTTGGGGCTGCTTCGAAGAC